>NZ_JBOKYU010000031.1:0-29478 GCF_051972735.1 Laedolimicola sp.
CCTGTCTGATGAAGTCCGTGGCTGGATAGAGGAGATTCTGGCAGCAGAAGAATGACAGAATTTTACAATTTCATGAAAAAGATGCCTTCAGTGAAAAAACAAAGTATGAAAAGAAAAAACAGATTCAGGAGTGAATTTTTGCATGAATAAAAAAGAAATTGCGGAAATCAAGAAGCAGTTTACCCCCCAGAACTGCGCGCTGACCAGACTTTGCGCATGTTATGTGGACGGCGAGAAGAATAAAAAAAGTGAGATGAAGGAAGCCTTTCTCGCTCAGTCCGAGGAAGAATGCTTCAAGTATTTTGAAATCTTCCGGAAGAGCCTGTCCGGCACCGTGGGAAAGAACCTGGTAAATCTGGAATTCCCCCTGGACGCGGAGATGGAAGGCGGGCAGCAGGAGTTTTTGCTGAAGCTTCGCGACAGTAAATTGAAGGATGATGTGCTTCTGGAGCAGTTCTATGATAAAATCATAGAGAACTACGAGTATGGCGAGAACTATCTGATTCTGCTGGTACACGGCATGTATGATGTGCCGGGAAAATCCTCTGATAATGAGGAAATGTTCGACGCATCGGATGAGGTATATGAATATCTGCTCTGTACCATCTGCCCGGTAAATCTGTCCAAGGCGGGCTTAAGCTATGATGCGGAGAGTAACCGCTTCGCCTCCCGCGTCCGGGACTGGCTGGTGGATCTGCCCATGGCGGGATTCCTGTTCCCGGCCTTTCAGGATCGCAGCACAGATTTACATAGTATGCTTTACTATTCCAAAAATGCGGAAGAACTGAAAGATGATTTCGTGGAGGGAATGTTCGGCTGCGGTACGCCATTGACAGCCGCCGATCAGAAGGACACCTTCAATGCCATGATCGAGGAGACGTTGGGCGAAGAGTGCGATTACGAAGCCGTCCGCAACATCCATGAGAGGCTCTACGAGATGGCGGAGGAAAAAAAGGATGAGCCGGAGCCGCTGGTGCTGAGCAAGGCGGAGGTGAAGCAGCTCTTTGCGGAAAGCGGCGTGGAAGCAGAAAAAATGACAGAGCTTGAGGAGCGCTATGAGGAATCCGCCGGGGCCAATACGGAATTTCTGGCATCCAATGTGATGAATACAAGAAAATTTGAGATCAAAGCTCCGGATGTGGTGATTCAGGTAAATCCGGAACGGGCGGATCTGGTGGAAACCCGTATCATTGACGGCAGGCAGTGCCTGGTGATTCCGGTGGATGACCGGGTGGAGGTAAATGGAATTTCGGTTCGCACAATGCGGACAGGAAGCTACAGTGAGCGAATGGGTGAAGGAGAGGAATAATTCATGCGGGAGCAGTTGACAAAGCAGGATGTGGAGAAGATTCAGCAGGAAATCGAGCACCGGAAGCTGGTGGTCCGGAAAGAAGCCATTGAGGCGGTCAAAGAAGCACGGGCCCATGGAGATCTGAGCGAGAATTTTGAATATTATGCTGCTAAGAAGGATAAAAACCAGAATGAAAGCCGCATCCGCTATCTGGAGAGAATGCTGAAGACGGCAGAAGTGGTGGAGGATCATTCGGGAGCTGACGAGGTCGGCATGGATACCAAGGTAGTGCTTTATTATGAAGATGAGGATGAGACCGAGGAAGTGAAAATCGTCACATCTATCCGGGGAAATTCCCTGGAGGGTCGTATCAGCATCGAATCACCGCTTGGCAAAGCCCTTCTGGGACATAAGGCCGGTGACCGTGTCCATGTCCGGGTAGGCGATGGCGGCTACGACGTGCAGATCCGCTCCATCGACAAGGACGGCGGCGAAGAAGAAAGCATCCGTAAATTTTAAGGAGGCGGGCCTGCGGTCTGTGCCCTGAATGTCCGTACCAGATCAGATAAATACAAAGAAAAACGGGGAAATGTTATGAATACAACAACCATGGTCCCATTTGTCAAATGGGCCGGCGGCAAGCGACAGATGCTGGAGCAGCTCTATATCCGTATGCCGGATACTTACAACGCGTATTATGAGCCCTTTGTGGGCGGAGGGGCAATGGTATTGTCTCTGGCGCCGGAGAAAGCCCGGATTAACGATATCAACCAGGAGTTGGTTCACACCTACACCGAGATACGGGATCATCTGGACGCGCTTCTGGAGAAGCTGATGGAACTGGACAAGGTTACCTGTACTCGGGAATTTTATTATGAGCTGCGCAGCCGTTATAATGAGAAGCGCTTAAACAGTTCTTACGATACCGAGATGGCAGCCCTGTTCATTTACCTGAATAAGCATTGCTTTAACGGTCTTTACCGGGTCAATACCAAGGGCGAGTTCAACGTTCCCTGGAATCAGAAGCAGTCGATCCGCTCCATGGATATGGAGAATATCAAGGCTATTTCCGCTTATCTGAAGTCCGTGACCATCACCTGTCAGGATTTTGAGCAGGCCCTTGCAGGTGTGCAGAAAGGCGATTTCATCTACTTCGACAGTCCTTACGCGCCGCTGAATCCTACTTCCTTTGATTCCTATACCAAGGAAGGATTCACGGAAGAGGAACACCGCCGTCTGGCGGAACTTTTCCGGGAGCTGACGAAAAAAGGTGTCTACTGTATGCTGACCAATCACAACACGGAACTGATTCGGGAACTGTATGAAGGCTTCCTGATTGAGGAAATCGACGTGCGCCGCGCCATCAATTCCGATCCGAAGAAGCGTCGGGGCAAGGAAGTGATCATTCGAAATTACGGGGAAGCGATCAGGCCGAAACGCAGAACCAGAAAAAAGTGAGAAAAATTGCTGTGCCTTGCCAGACAGCCCGGATTCTGGTAAAATAATAGGAAATGAGGCCACGACAGGCTATTGGAAAGAGGAATGCGCGATATGAGTACGGACAATAGATTGATGATAAAAAATTTACAGAAACTGGATCATTTTTACATTCTGACTTCGAAAGCAACGAATCTTCCCTTTGCGGAATGCGATTCGGAGACCTTTGACGATCAGACGGCGATATTTGAGCAGGAGCAGGATGCAAAGGAATATGCCGAAAAGCTGGAGGAAGAGAATCAGCCGACGGTGGTGACGGAGATTATCAAGGATAAGATGTCAGCTTTTTATACGGGACTGTATCTGACCGGTATCAATCGGGTAGCGTTCCACAACGGAGCAGGCTTCTGCTATCTGGATTTAAGCGCGGTTGTCACGGTGAAAAAGCCGGAGCAGAAGGACAATATGCCGCCGGTGATGAATGATTCTCTGCAGCTGACAGCCGTTTATTTTCTGCAGGAGCTGCGCCGCCCCAATCAGAATACGCCGGATCCGGAGCGTAATGCCCGTCTGCGGGAGATGGAGCAGGAGCTCATCGCGAACCTGCGTCGTTCCCGCTTTGTGCTGGCGTTGGATGTCACAGATGTGAAAGGGGCGTTGGATCTGACGAAGCCGAATCCGGATGTGAAGGTTCCCTATCTGAAGAATTCGACGGGTGATATTATTCAGCCGATTTTCTCCGATCTGTGGGAGTTTGAAAAGTTCCGCCAGAAGAATCCCCGGAAGCTGCAGGCTCTGTCCGCGCCGTTCCAGAAGTTGGTTCCGCCGCTGATTCAGAATGCGAAGGGCTTTGCGCTGAATCCGGCAGGCTTCAATCTACTGCTTCAGCGGGATAAGGTAGAAGCGCTGGCAAAACAGCAGTAAATTACGAATAGAAAAGGGAGTTACCGAAACGCCGGAATGGTGAATCGTTAACTCCCTTAATTACGCTTGTTTTCTGCCCTTCCGGGCATCTCGATACAGATTTTACACGTTGAAGCGGAATAGAATCACATCGCCGTCTTTCACCACATAATCCTTTCCTTCCAGACCTACCAGGCCCTTTTCCTTAGCAGCGGAATAGCTGCCGCAATCCAGCAGATCCTGATAATTGACCACCTCGGCACGGATAAAGCCACGCTCAAAGTCAGAGTGAATCTTACCGGCTGCCTGGGGAGCCTTGGTTCCGCGGGTAATGGTCCATGCGCGGGTCTCGGTCTCACCGGCGGTCAGGTAGCTGATAAGACCAAGCAGATGGTAGCTTGCGCGGATCAGCTTGTCCAGGCCGGACTCCTTCAGGCCTAAGTCTTCCAGAAACATGGATTTCTCATCATCATCCAGCTCGGAGATTTCTTCCTCAATCTGTGCGCAGATGACAAATACCTCGCTGCCGTTCTCGGCTGCGTATTTCCGAACGGCTTCCACATGTGGGTTGGACGCGCCGTCGTCTGCCAGATCATCTTCGCTTACATTGGCTGCGAAAATCACCGGTTTGTAGGTCAGCAGGTTGTAGCTGGTCAGCCATGCCTGTTCATCCTCGTCGTCTGTGGTGAAACCGGAAGCCATTTTTCCATCCTCCAGCCATGCCTTCAGACGGTTCAGAAGCTCCAGCTCCTTGGCTAGAGTCTTATCATTGCGGGCGCCGCGGACCGTCTTGGAAATACGGCGCTCCAGAATCTCCAGATCGGAGAAAATCAGCTCCAGATTGATGGTTTCGATGTCACGGATGGGATCGACGCTGCCGTCTACATGGATGACATTGGGATCCTCAAAGCAACGGACTACGTGTACAATAGCGTCCACCTCGCGGATATTGGCCAGGAACTGATTGCCCAGGCCCTCGCCCTTGGACGCGCCCTTTACCAGACCTGCGATATCCACAAACTCAATGACCGCCGGGGTTACCTTGGCGGAATGGTACATATCTGCCAGCAGTCCCAGACGGGCGTCCGGTACGGCTACCACACCCACGTTGGGGTCGATGGTGCAGAAAGGATAGTTGGCGGATTCAGCGCCTGCCTTGGTCAGGGAATTGAACAGGGTACTCTTGCCGACATTCGGCAAACCCACGATACCTAATTTCATGTGATCTATATCCTCCTTAAAAGCATATGATTTCAAAACATTTACAGTATACTATAGCATACTCGGCGGGAAATGTAAATTCTCAGATGGGAAAGATTCGGCCAAAATAGTCGGGAATAACCGGGATAAACGAAAAAACAGCCGCATAGGATAGAAAAAGGAGCGAAAGCCGCAGGAGGCGTGATTTTGAAAAGCCTGATTCTGTCTGTGATGGAGCAGTACGGGTATCCCGGGCTCTTTTTTCTGATTTTCCTGGAAAATGTATTCCCGCCCATTCCCTCAGAGGTGATTCTGCCTTTTGGCGGATTTTTGACAATTCATACAGCCTTAAGCGTGCCGGGAGTTGTATGCTTCGCGACGCTTGGTTCCCTGGCTGGGGCTGTGGTGCTCTACGGAGCAGGATATCTTTTAAATCGGGAGCGGCTGACCCGTCTGGTGGATGGAAAAGTGGGAAAGCTTCTACGCCTGAAGGGAGAAGATATCGCAAAGGCAGACGACTGGTTTCGGAGTAAAGGGCGCATAACGGTCTTTTTCTGTCGCTGCGTTCCGGTAGTGCGCAGTCTGATTTCAGTTCCGGCTGGCATGAGCCGCATGGAATTCCCATTATTTCTCCTCTATACCGCAGCCGGAACTCTGATCTGGAACATCCTTTTAGTATCCCTTGGGGCGTTCATGGGCGAATCCTGGAGTTATATTGCCTGGCTTGTGGGGGAATACTCCCATGTGATGCTGATTATACTGGGAATCAGCGCCCTGAGTGGAGCGCTTGGTTTTTATATAAGAAGAAAAAATTAAGAAATTCTGAAGCATTTTGTAAAAAGAAGTGGAAATGACACAAGTTATATCAATAAAACAACAATATCTTGTATGTATGAAAATGCAAAAAACAAGATATTGTTGTTTGCGTTTGTGCAAAATACACAGAAAAAGGACTTGCTTTTTATGAAAATTTAAGATATTATTAATCCATAAGTGGTGAATAGTGGTGGAAAGTGGTTTGAAAGTGCATTTAAGTGGTAGATAAGAACCAGAAACCGATGAAAGTGGGGTGACGTTATGTTCCGGGGCGAATATAACCATACGGTAGACACCAAGGGCAGGCTGATCATTCCTTCTAAGTTTCGGGAAAAGCTCGGTGACGAGTGCATTGTGACAAGAGGATTGGATGGCTGCCTTTTCGTATTTCCCATGAAAGAATGGGAAAACTACGAAGAAAAGCTGAAGCAGCTCCCTATGACCAATAAGAATGCGCGTTCTTTTGTACGTTTTCTGACTGCGGGCGCCACTTCCTGTGAGTTTGACAAGCAGGGAAGAGTACTGATTCCGGCAACCTTACGGAAGTTCGCGGGAATTGAAAAAGACGTTGTACTGGCTGGACTCCTGAACCGTATCGAGATCTGGAGTGAGGAGAAGTGGAACGAGAACAACAATTACGAAGAGATTGACATGGACGAGATTGCAGGTCAGCTGACAGAGCTTGGTCTGGATATCTAACAATAAAGGGGACAGACATGGAATTTTCACATGTATCCGTCTTACTGTATGAGACGATTGAACAACTGCATATCCGTCCGGATGGAATATACGTAGACGGTACGCTGGGCGGCGGCGGACATTCTTATGAGATTTGTAAGCAGCTTTCGGATAAAGGAAGGCTTATCGGAATCGACCAGGATGCGGACGCCATTGCGGCAGCGGGAGAGAGACTGAAGGAATTCGGCGACCGGGTAACTATCGTCCGAAGCAATTACTGCAATATGCGCCGGGAGCTTCAGAATCTTGGCATTGACCATGTGGACGGCATCGTGCTGGATCTGGGGGTTTCTTCCTATCAGCTGGACGCGGCAGACCGGGGGTTTACCTACCGGGTGGACGCCCCGCTGGACATGCGTATGGATCAGCGCCAGACGAAGACGGCCCAGGATATTGTAAATGGCTATACAGAGCATGAGCTGTACCGGGTCATCCGGGATTACGGCGAGGAAAAGTTCGCAGCCAATATCGCGAAGCATATTGCGTTGGCCAGAGAGAAGAAGCCCATCGAGACCACCGGAGAACTGACGGAGATTATCCGGGCGGCGATTCCGGCGAAGATACGGGCCGTAGGCGGACATCCGGCCAAACGTACCTTCCAGGCCATTCGCATTGAGCTGAATCAGGAGCTGGAGGTACTGAAGAACTCACTGGATGATATGATTGATCTGTTGAATCCGGGCGGCAGAATCTGTGTGATAACCTTCCATTCCCTGGAAGACCGGATAGTAAAAACCATATTTAAAACCAATGAAAATCCCTGTACCTGCCCTTCTAACTTTCCTGTGTGTGTGTGTGGTAAAAAACCGAAGGGCAGGTCACCGATTAGAAAGCCGATTGCTCCCGGTGCGGAGGAATTGGAATATAATAAGCGATCCAAGAGCGCGAAGCTTCGCGTCTTTGAACGGATTGGGAGTCAGGAAGCGTAAAAATGGCAGAGATCAGAAGCATTTATACGAATAACAGAACAGATGGAAAAACAGAACGCAGAACCACCTATGTGGATGGAGCGGCGGTCCGCAAGCTTCGGGCCGGCGAGCAGCCGGAGAGACGACGCAGGCAGGAAGACCGGTTTTCCGTGCATACGGTCCGCAGAGTAAAGGCGAAGGAACGCATGGGCCTGGGATATGGCATGTTTCTGGCAGTAGCGCTGGGCGTGGCCATGTGGGTCTGTGTGGGATATCTGAAGCTGCAGGCGGACAACACCGCCCGGGCAAAGAACATCGCGGCGCTGGAGACGCAGCTTTCCACGCTGAAGGATGAGAATGACGATGAATATAACCGGGTGACGACTTCTGTGGATCTGGAGAAAATCCGGGACATTGCCATGAATGAGCTTGGCATGGTATACGCAAATGAGGATCAGGTAGTACTTTACGACGATGAGGGGAGCGATTACGTAAAGCAGTATGCCGAGATCCCGGAGGACGATAAGAGTCTCAAGGGAGCGCTTGGCACGATTAGCAGGTGAGTAATTTGAACGATCGTACAGAGAAAAAAAGAAAACCGAGAGCGCGGATGCAGGCGCTGCTTACCAACCGAATGAAGCGTAAGCTGGCGCTGGTATTCGCGCTCATTGTGCTTGCTCTGCTGGGAGTGAGCGTAAGGCTGGCTTATATCAATAAAACCAGCGGAGATAAGTATACGAAAAAAGTACTGGCGCAGCAGGATACCAACAGTACTACGCTGCCATACAGAAGAGGCGATATTCTGGATCGCAACGGCACAATTCTGGCTACCAGTGAAAAGGTTTACAATCTGATTCTGGATCCGAAGGTACTGTGGCAGAACCAGGACAAGGAGGATGCGGAGAAGGACTGCGTGGAACCGACCATCAAGGCGCTGGTGCAGTATTTTGAACTGGATGAGTCAGAACTTCGGACCACCTTAAGCGAAAAGAAAGACAGCAGCTATGTTATCTTAAGAAAACAGCTGAGTAAAGACGAAATTGCTGATTTTAAGGCAGCGCAGGAGGACAAAGAAACCGAAAATAAAATCAAAGGCGTCTGGTTTGAGGACTCTTATATCCGTCGTTATCCGTACAATTCTCTGGCCTGCCATGTGATTGGATATACCGTTACGGGAAATCAGGGGCAGACCGGTATCGAAGAAGAATACAGTGATACCCTGAACGGCATCAATGGCCGCAGCTACAAGTACCTGAACGAGGAGTTGGAGCAGTCTACCTCGGTAAAGAAGGCCGTAGATGGCAATACAGTGGTGTCTACGATTGACGCAACCCTGCAAGGCATAGCAGAGAAATACATCGACAAATTTATCGAAGATTATACGAATAAAAGCGTGGAAGGACCGGCGGCGAAGAATATTGGCGTGCTGATGATGAATCCCCAGACCGGCGAGATTCTGGCCATGGCGGGTGATGTGGATTTCGATCTGAATAATCCCCAGGATCTGGTGGGCAATGGCTACCTGACCCAGGAGCAGGTGGATGCCATGTCCGAGGAGGAACAGCTGGACGCCAAGAATCAGATGTGGCGAAACTTCTGCATCAGCGACGGATACGAACCCGGATCAACCGTAAAACCCATGACGGTGGCAGCGGCTCTGGAGCTGGGCCTGGTCAATGATTCCACCACCTTCCTCTGCGACGGCGGACAGGTTATCGTACAGGGCCAACCCAAGATTAAATGCGCGAAGAAGACCGGCCACGGTATCATTTCCCTGGAAGGCTCCCTGATGTTTTCCTGCAATGACGCCCTGATGCAGATGGGCGCCATGATTGGTTATGATAACTTTCTGAAGTACCAGCAGATCTTTAACTTCGGTCTGAAGACCAACATCGATCTGCCCGGCGAGACCAATAACGCGTCGACGGTATTTACGAAGGACACCATGGGTCCGGTGGAGCTGGCGACCAGCTCTTTCGGTCAGGGCTTCAATACGTCTATGATTCAGGTGGCTTCGGCCTTTTCTTCCGTTATCAATGGCGGTTATTATTACCAGCCCCACGTGGTGAAGAAGATTCTGAACGCGGAGGGCGGCACCGTGGAGACTGTCAATCCGGTGCTGGTGCGCCAGACCATTTCCAATAAGACGTCTTCCATGATCCGGCAGTATCTGTATCACACCATGTACGGAACTGCGGACGCCAACGGCAATAACCCCACAGGTAAAAAGGGCCGCGTAGCAGGTTATACTATGGGCGGTAAGACCGGAACGGCTCAGAAGGTTCCCCGTTCCGCCAGAAAATATCTGGTGTCATTCATCGGCTTTGCGCCGGCGGATAATCCCCAGGTAGTCTGCTATGTGGTGGTGGACGAGCCCAACGCGGACAGCCCGACGACTCAGGCAAGCAGCGCTTTTGCCCAGGAGATATTCAAAAATATTATGAAAGAGGCTATGCCATATCTGAATATTCCGAGAAACGCAGAGATTCCGGAAGACATGAAGGAGGAAGTGGCGGCTGAGGAAGCGGCCCGGGCAGAGCAGGAAGCAGAAGAAGAGGCGACGGAAGAGGAAACTCCGATTGAAGAAGGTACACTGGTGGATCCGAATACCGGCGAGACTGTGAAGATGCCTACGGAAGAAGAGGTAGAGGCAGAAGGCGACAGTGGTCCGTTGGATGACTATGAAAGCCCGATTCTTCCTGAGGACGGAAGCAACCCTGCAGAGACAGAATAAAATCAGAAACCCCATAATAGGTTGTAACAAACCGATTATGGGGTTTTTATGAAAGAAAAGGAAACGAAAAGCAGAACATATAACCGGAAGAAGCTGACGCTGGTGTTCTGCGTGTGTGTGCTGATGCTGGTGGGTCTGGTGGCGAGGCTGGTGCGGTTAATGGTTTATGAGGCGGACTATTATCAGGAACTGGCGGAGGATCTGCACCAGCGGGAGCGGAGCATCAAGGCAGCCCGGGGAAGGATTCTCGACCGGAATGGTACGGTATTGGCTTCCAACCGTACCGTGTGTACCGTGTCGGTGGTACATAGCCAGCTGACCGATCCGGAGGCGGTAATTACGGCGCTTTCACGTGAACTGAATTTGCCGGATGAGCAGGTACGCGGGCGGGTGGAGAAATACAGCTCCATCGAGCGGATCAAGGCCAATGTGGACAAAGAAACCGGCGACCGCATCCGTGCCCTGGAACTGGCCGGTGTGAAAATTGACGAGGATTATAAGCGTTCTTATCCTTACGGTTCCCTGGCGTCCAAGGTGCTTGGCTTCACCGGCGGCGATAATCAGGGCATCATCGGACTGGAGGTCCGGTATGATTCCTATCTGCAGGGGCAGAACGGTACAATTCTGACGCTGACAGACGCCCGGGGTATCGAACTGGCCGACGCGGGCGAGGAGCGGGTGGAACCGGTGCCGGGGGCAGATCTGAGGGTCAGTCTGGACTACAATATCCAGCTCTACACGGAGCAGGCGGCAAAGAAGGTCCGGGAAGAAAAACAGGCCGCCTATGTATCGATTCTGGTCATGAACCCCCAGAATGGCGAGATCTACGCCAATGTAAATGTGCCGGAGTTTGATTTGAACAATCCCTATGACCTGACGGCGTATCTTGCGGACACCGGACAGGACGCAGCAGCGCTTGCCGGGGAGCAGAAGCAGGATCTGCGCAATCAGATGTGGCGGAACCAGAGCATCAATGATACCTACGAGCCGGGGTCTGTTTTTAAGGTGGTGACGGCGGCAGCCGCATTGGAAAAAGGCGTGGTGAATTTAAACGATACCTTCAACTGTCCGGGCTTCCGCATCGTGGAGGATCGGCGGATCCGCTGCCATAAGGTGAGGGGACACGGGAGCGAGACCTTTGTACAGGCCATCGAAAATTCCTGCAACCCGGTCTTTATCGATATCGGTCAACGGGTGGGCGCAGAGGATTTCTACGGGTATTTCCGGCAATTTGGCCTGATGGAAAAGACAGGAATTGATGTGCCCGGAGAGGCCAATATTATCATGCACAAACTGGAAAATATTGGGTTAGTCGAGCTGGCGACCATGTCCTTTGGGCAGTCCTTCCAGATTACGCCCATGCAGATGGCAGCTACGGTCAGTTCCATCATAAATGGCGGGCTTCGGATTACGCCTCATTTCGGGATTGCCATTGAAAATCAGGATGGAAAGGTGCTGAAGAAGCTGTCTTGGCCCAAAGGAAAACGGGTGGTGCGCGCTGAAACCTCAGAAACCATGCGCTTTTTGCTGGAAAAGGTGGTGTCCGAGGGCGGCGGAAAGAAGGCGTACATTGAGGGTTACCGTATCGGCGGCAAGACGGCCACATCCCAGACGCTCCCCAGAGGCACCGGACGCTACATTTCCTCGTTCATCGGTTTTGCTCCGGCGGACAATCCGCAGGTTTTGGCCATGTGCGTGATTCACAATCCCCAGGGGGTCTATTACGGCGGCACCATCGCCGCTCCGGTCGTCCGGGATATTTTTGAAAATATTCTTCCCTATCTTGGCATTGAAAAAACGGAAGAAAAGGCTTATAATGCAGATTAGCCATAAGAGAAATAAGTATGAGAGGTAGATTGGTTATGGATTTGAAAACACTGATATTTCCGGTTCTGATATCATTTGCTATCAGCGCGGCTCTGGGACCCGTTGTGATTCCACTGCTTCGCAAGATGAAATTTGGCCAGACAGAGCGTGAGGAGGGACCCAAGAGCCATCTGAAGAAGACGGGTACGCCGACCATGGGCGGCGTCATGATTCTGATTGCCATTATTGTAACATCCCTGATTTACGCAAAGGATTTCCCAAAGATTATCCCGGTGCTTTTTGTGACCGTAGGTTTTGGCATTATCGGATTTCTGGATGATTATATCAAGATTATTCTGCACCGCTCCGAGGGCCTGACGCCCGGACAGAAGATGTTCGGCCAGTTCCTGGTGACCGGCGTATTCATTTTTTACTATTATAACCTGACCGGCGGCGACATGGCTATGCTGATTCCGTTCTGGCCGGGACACTATCTGCATCTGGGCTGGCTGGCTATTCCGGTGGCCTTTCTGGCTATCATCGGAACGGTCAACGGCGCCAACTTTACCGACGGCCTGGACGGCCTGGCTTCCAGTGTCACCGTACTGATTGCCGTATTTTTCACAGTGGTTGCAGTGGGAACCGGAAGCGGTCTGCATCCGATTACCTGCGCAGTGGTGGGAAGCCTGATGGGATTCCTGCTCTTTAATGTATTTCCGGCCAGCGTCTTTATGGGCGATACCGGATCTTTGGCTTTGGGCGGCTTTGTGGCGGCCACGGCTTACATGATGGATATGCCGATTTTCATTCTGATTGTGGCGCTGATTTACTGGGTGGAGATTCTGTCGGTTATGATTCAGGTAACTTATTTTAAGATGAGCGGTGGAAAACGTATCTTCCGGATGGCGCCGATTCATCATCATTTCGAGCTGGGCGGCTGGTCTGAGACCCGTGTCGTGGCGGTATTTTCCATCGTGACGGCACTGCTGTGCCTGGTTGGCTTACTGGCGCTTTAAGGAGGATATGGGAAATGATTACGGATAAAAAGATAGTAGTGATTGGCAGCGGTGTCAGTGGCGTCGGCGCGGTAAAGCTTCTGGAGGCGGCGGGCGCGGTGCCGACCCTCTATGACAGCAATGAGAAACTGACGGAAGCGGAAGTACGGAAAAGACTGCCCGAGGGCAGCAAGTGCAAGGTTGTGCTGGGCGAATTCCCGGAGAATTTAAAGAAAGAGACTGAGCTGGTCGTGTTAAGCCCGGGCGTGCCGGTGGATCTGCCGTTGGTGGAGGAGCTGCGCACGAACGGCGCAGCCATCTGGGGTGAGGTGGAGCTGGCTTACCATTTTGGCAAGGGCAAAATTGCGGCCATTACCGGAACAAACGGAAAAACTACAACAACAACCCTGGTGGGAGAGATTTTCAAGAGCTATTACCCGGAGGTCTTCGTGGTGGGTAATATCGGAACCGCCTACACCCAGGAGGCGCTGAAGATGACCGACAATAGCGTGATCGCTGCGGAGATCAGCAGCTTTCAGCTGGAGACCATCGAGAACTTCCACCCAAAGGTCAGCGCTATCCTGAATATCACGCCGGATCATCTGAACCGCCATCATACCATGCAGTGCTATATCGAAACCAAGGAGAAGATCGCGGAAAATCAGACCAGGGATGATACCTGCGTCCTGAATTACGATGATGAGGAGACCAGACGCTTCGGCGGGAGCTGCAAGGCCTCGGTTCTGTATTTCAGCCGGGAGCATATACTGGATCAGGGCGTATATATGGATGGAACAGCCATCGTCTATGCAGATGAGTCCGTCCGGACAAAGATCTGTGATGTGTCAGAACTGAAACTTCTCGGAACCCATAATTATGAGAACGTTATGGCAGCGGTGGCCATCGCGGCAGCCATGGGCGTGCCCTTCCCGTATATCCGTGAAACGGTTATTAATTTCACGGCTGTGGAGCACCGCATTGAGTTTGTGGCGGAGAAAAAGGGGGTTGCTTATTACAATGATTCCAAGGGAACGAATACCGATGCTTCCATCAAGGCAGTGCAGGCCATGAATCGTCCTACCATTGTTATCGGCGGCGGCTACGACAAGCACGTCACCTTTGACGACTGGATCGCGTGCTTTGGCGACAAGGTGAAATGGCTGGTGCTGCTGGGTCAGACCGCGAATCAGATTGCGGAGACTGCGAAGAAGCATGGCTTTACCCATATCGTATTTACCGAGAGCCTGGAAGAAGCAGTGCAGGTCTGCGCCGGCAAGGCAGAGAGTGGCGACGCGGTTCTGCTGTCTCCGGCCTGCGCAAGCTGGGGCATGTTCGATAATTACGAGCAGAGAGGAAGAATGTTTAAAGATTACGTCCGCGCGCTTCCCGAATAAAAAAGGGAAGAAAAATAAAGCAGTGGGTTTAGGCCCCGGGACGGAGGTTTTATGACAGGTCCGGATTCCGCCGGAAAAGAGAAGAAGCACGGGAGCACAGCTCCTGATTACGGCCTTGTGCTGACTGTGTTGCTTCTGGCGGGATTCGGACTTGTTGTGCTTTACAGCACCAGCTCCTGGAATGGGCAGGTGAAGTTCGCCGACCCGGCCTATTATCTGAAAAAGCAGCTTCTGGCCACAGCTCTGGGACTGGCGGCCATGTATGCGGTATCTTGCATTGATTATCATAAATGGGGAAAACTGGCAGGCCTGGGATACCTGATTTCCCTGCTTCTTCAGGTGGCAGTGCTGATCTTCGGCGACGAGTATAACGGTTCCAGGCGCTGGCTGGCAATCGGTCCGGTGTCCTTTCAGCCTTCGGAATTCGCCAAGGTGGCGGTTATCCTGCTATTAGCCCGGGTGATCAGCAGCCGTCTGCAGCGTATTGTGACTTTGCGGCAGATGCTGGGGGTTATGCTTCTGGCCCTGCCGCTGGTGGGCCTGGTGGGCACCAATAATTTGAGTACTGCCATCATTATCATGGGAATTGCGGTGATTCTGATTTTTGTGGCCAGCCCCGGTTATCTGAGATTTGTTCTGATCGGCGCAGGCGGCGCCGGTTTTCTGGCAGTGTTCTTAAGTCTGGAATCCTACCGCCTGGAGCGTCTGGCCATCTGGCGGCATCCTGAGGCTTATGAGAAGGGCTATCAGACCATGCAGGGGCTCTACGCCATTGGTTCCGGCGGCCTCTTCGGCGTGGGCTTCGGAGGCAGCCTTCAGAAGCTGGGCTTTGTGCCGGAGGCTCAGAATGATATGATTTTTTCGATTGTATGCGAGGAGTTTGGACTGATGGGGGCGGTACTTTTGATGCTGCTTTTTGTGCTGCTGGTCTGGCGGTTATACAGCATCGCGGTGCATGTGCAGGATTTATTTGGCTGTCTCATTGTAACCGGAATTCTGGGCCACATCCTGATTCAGGTGATTTTGAATATCGCGGTGGTGACCAATACAATCCCCAATACAGGGATCACCCTGCCCTTCGTCAGCTATGGCGGTACCTCAGTCTTATTTCTCCTGTCGGAAATGGGGATGGCTTTAAATGTGTCCCGTAATCACCCCCACGGGGAGAGCGGCATATGCTAAAGGTATAGCAGAGACGGGGAGAAGACATATGGATTATCTGGACATCGAGGGCGGTTACCCTTTACGGGGCGAAGCGCGTATACAGGGATCGAAAAACGCAGCCCTTCCCATTCTTTCCGGGGCTCTGCTTCATTCCGGCGTGACAGTGCTGAAAAACTGTCCGGATATCACGGATGTGACGGCCATGCTGGAGCTTCTGAGGGGCTGTGACTGTCAGGTGCGGCAGGAGCGTGGAGCGCTGGTCGTGGATGCTTCGGCGCTCATGCCGCTTCAGGCGGAGGAGGCCTATGCGGAGAAAATGCGATCATCGATCATGCTGCTGGGAAGTCTTCTTGGAAGGCTGGGGGAGGTGCGGCTTCCCTATCCGGGTGGCTGCGTCATCGGGGCCAGGCCCGTGGATATTCATCTGGCGGCGCTTACACAGATGGGCGCGAAAATAAAACTGGAAGAAAATGGAATTTATGCAGTCTGCAGGAGTCCGCACGGCGCAGAAATTCATCTGCCCTTTCCAAGTGTGGGTGCCACGGAAAATGTGATTTTGCTGGCTGTAAAGGCTGAGGGCGAGACCATTCTGCACGGCGCGGCCCGGGAACCGGAGATCTGCGAGCTCTGCAGGTTCTTAAGAAGTATGGGAGCGCGTATCCGGGGCGAGGGGAGCGGACGCATCGTGATAGAGGGCGGACAACAGCTTTATGATACGGAATTTACCGTAATGCCCGATCGGATAGTGGCGGGCACCTATATGCTTTTACTGGCTGCCACAGGCGGCAGGATTCGACTCAGGGAAGCTCCCGTGGAACAGCTTGACAGTCTCTGGCCGGTGCTGTCAGAGCTTGGGGTGGAAAGCAAAACAGGGAAGGACGGTGTGAGCCTTACCAGGCGGGAAGTAAAACCCTGTCACCTTGCCATTTCCACCGCGCCTTATCCGGGTTTTCCGACAGATTTGCAGTCACCCCTCATGGCGGTCCTGGCAGCTCTGCCCGGAGAGAGCAGGATTTGCGAGCGGGTTTTTGAGGCCCGTTATAAAATCGTGGAAGAGCTTAGGAAAATGGGCGCGGATATTACAGTAACAGGGGAAGAAGCCCTGGTGCGTGGCAGAAGCCTGCAGGGCGCGGCACTTACTGCCCGGGAGCTTCGGGGCGGGGCGGCCCTTTGCATCGCGGCGGCTGCGGCTCAAGGGAAAAGCCGCATTTTACAGTATCCTTTTATTGCCAGGGGCTATGAAAATATAATCAGGGATTTGCAAGCACTCGGAGTTGTGATACACTAGACAAAACGAAAACAGATCAGAGGAAAAGCATGTTAAAATTTCGGGAACGTGAAAAAATAAAAGCAAGAAAACGAAGGGGAAAAGGTCTGCTGACAGCGTTGCTGGTACTGATGACGCTGGCGCTTCTCACCGTCGGCGTCATCAGCCTGTTCAAAATCCGTACCGTGGAAATCACCGGCAACAGCTTTTACAGCGCGCAGGAAATTCAGGATCGAATCATTACGGATCGATATACAGAGAATTCCCTTTATCTCTATCTGAAATATAAGTATTTCAATAAAGAGGAAATTCCGTTTGTGGATAAACTGGAGGTGAGCCTTCAGGGACCCGGAAAGGTGAAAATCCGCGTGTATGAAAAGAGTGTTGTCGGCTATGTTACTTACATGGGGGCGAATTTCTATTTTGACAAAGACGGCGTAGTGGTGGAAAGCTCCACGGATGTGAAGGAGGATATTCCCTGCATTTCCGGCGTGCGTTTCAGTTCCCTGGCCATGTATCAGAAGCTGGCTGTGGAGAATGACAAAATTTTCGGCCGTATTCTGAATATCACCCAGCTGCTGAAAAAATATGAGCTGAGCCCGGATAAAATTGAGTTTGGGAAGGACCTTGCGTTGACCCTGTATTTCGGAAACGTGAAGGTGGCTCTTGGAAGCAACGATGATCTGGAAGATAAGATAGGACGGCTGCATGATATTTACAGCGATCTGGAGTCTCTGTCCGGTACCCTGCATATGGAAAATTATACCCTGGGTTCCAAATTTATCAGCTTCGAAAAAGCGGATTCGACAGAGTAACGCAGAAAACGCGTATAGAAAAAATTAATTTTGGAAATGTTATAAATAGGGTTGATTAATTTTAGGAAAAAAGTTATCATGTATAGTATGAGAAAAATTGGAAGTTCTCTGCCTACGGGCTTAGATTTATAAAAATAGACTGGGAAAACAGGAGGGCAAGGTTTTGCTTGAAATTATGATGAACGATGCGGAATCCGCAGCCAGAATTATCGTGATTGGAGTCGGCGGCGCCGGCAATAACGCGGTGAACCGCATGATAGATGAGCAGATTGCAGGAGTAGAATTTATCGGAGTCAATACGGACAAGCAGGCACTGCAGTTCTGCAAGGCGGAACGGGCCATCCAGATCGGCGAGAAGCTGACTAAGGGACTGGGTGCCGGAGCCAAGCCGGAGATCGGCGAGAAGGCTGCCGAAGAAAGCATCGAGGAGATTAAGGAAGCTATTCAGGGCGCGGATATGGTGTTCGTGACCTGCGGAATGGGCGGCGGCACCGGTACCGGCGGAGCGCCGGTTATTGCCAGACTGGCCAAGGATATGGGGATTCTGACTGTCGGTGTGGTTACGAAGCCGTTCCGTTTTGAGAATAAAGTACGTATGAAGAACGCGCTGGAAGGTATTCAGAAGCTGAAAGAGAGTGTGGATACCCTGATTGTGATCCCCAATGACAAGCTGCTGGAGATTGTGGATCGCCGTACAACCATGCCGGATGCTCTGAAGAAGGCAGATGAGGTTCTGCAGCAGGCGGTACAGGGAATTACCGACCTGATTAACCTGCCGGCCCTGATTAATCTGGACTTCGCGGATGTACAGACGGTTATGACCGACAAGGGTATTGCACACATCGGTATCGGTTCCGGTAAGGGCGATGACAAGGCCCTGGACGCAGTAAAGCAGGCTGTGGCCAGCCCGCTTCTGGAGACGACCATTGTGGGCGCTTCCCATGTCATTATCAATATTTCCGGAGATATCTCCCTAATGGATGCCAACGACGCCGCAAGCTATGTACAGGAGCTGGCAGGTGATGACGCCAACATTATCTTTGGTGCGATGTACGACGATACATACACCGATGAAGCTACCATCACCGTCATTGCCACCGGACTGGATGAGAACAACAGCACCAAGGTTCTGCCGAAGAACAGCAGTTTTGGAAAGATGCCCACAGCTGCGAAGACAGGCTTAGAAGCTTCCGCCCAGAGCGCCGGCACACAGACTTCCGCCGAGCCGCCGGTATTCAAGCCCCTGCCGGGATTGAATATTCCGAAGCGTCCGGAGAGCAGAGTCCAGGTGGACGAATTGAAGGTTCCGGAATTCCTGCAGAGACATAAATAAACCGAGAACGTATGAGAATCAAAAAAGCCGTGGCGATTGCTTCCACGGCTTTTTAAATGGAGGAACAGGATGAATACCATTACCATAGAAGAATTGATGAAACAAAAGCCCGAGACTATAACAGTTCTGGATGTGCGTCCGGCGGACGAATACCGGAGAGGAACCTTCGACGGAGCGATCAGCATGCCCATGAAGGAGATCCCGGAGCGCAAGGAAGAGATTCCCAAGGACAAACCGGTGTATCTGCTCTGTCATACCGGTGAGCGCAGCATGGAGTATGTGGACTATCTGGAGCAGAACGGCTACGACGCCTGGAACGTGGAAGGCGGTTACCGCGCCTATTTGCGTATGCAGCTGGCCAGTTTTGTGCAGGAAGAGGACGCCCGTAAAGAGAAAACGGCGGAAATCGAGCGCAGCATTATTAAAAAATTCCGGAAACCTATATGGCGCAAATTCACCCAGGCTATCACGGATTACGATCTGATTCAGCCTGGAGACAAGATTGCGGTCTGCATCTCCGGTGGAAAGGATTCCATGCTGATGGCCAAGCTCATGCAGGAACTGCAGCGCCACGGCAAATATCCCTTCGAACTGGTATTCCTGGTGATGAACCCGGGCTACAATGCGGATAACTGGAAAATCATTCAGGACAACGCCAAGGTACTGGGCATTCCGCTTACCGTCTTCGAGAGCGAGATCTTCGACATCGTGGCCGGTGTGGACCGCAATCCCTGTTACCTCTGTGCTCGCATGCGCCGGGGTAACCTGTACGCCGAGGCCAAGGCCCTGGGCTGTAATAAGATCGCTCTGGGACATCATTTTGATGATGTGGTCGAGACCATCCTGATGGGGATGCTCTACAGCGGCAAGATCGAGACTATGATGCCCAAGCTTCATAGCAAGAATTTCGAGGGTATGGAGCTGATCCGCCCCATGTACAAGATCAAGGAAGAGGACATCAAAGCATGGCGCGACTATCACAAGCTCCATTTCATCCAGTGCGCCTGCCGTTTCACTGAGAACTGCGCCACCTGCGGCGGCGAGCGGGGCTCCAAGCGCGACGAGATGAAGGACCTGATGAAGCAGTTCCGTGCCACCAGCGACGTCATCGAGTCCAATATCTTCCAGAGCGTCCACAATATTAACCTACGGACGGTCATCGGGTACCATAAGGACGATGAAGTATACAATTTCTTAGACGATTATAATGAGCGATAGACGGAACATAGTAACCGTCTTAAACCAACAGAAGATAGAAAAATTCCCCTCTCACCGAGGAAAAAATGCGTCCCGGTGAGAGGGGAATTTTTCTATCTTCGTCTATTAACCCTGTCGAATCCTGTCCGATAAATCTATCCCACATCTTCCACATATTTACAAATTCCGCGCCCCACCTTCCCTATAATGGAGAACAGAAAGAAGGTGGGCCGTGTACTACACGCTGTACATAGACGAGTTTTTCCTGCAAAATCTGCTGACGGATTATCTGTTGCTGACGGTGACGGGACGGATGCTGAAAATCAGGATTCCGGCATTCAGGAGACTTCTTGCAGCAGGAGTCGGAAGTCTGACGGTTTGTCTTGTCTACCTTGCAGGAGGACAGAACAGTCTGGCCGGAAAACTAATCCTGTATGGAGCGGCGGCGGTCGGAATGATCTGCGTAAGTCTTCCGAAAAACCAGCAAGGCCTGTTGGGCAAAGCATTGTTTCTGCTGTACCTGAACGGCTTCCTGCTGGGAGGCATCTTCGGATGGCTTCGAAGTGCATTTGCCTTTCCGGTATATCCGTTTCTGTTCTTTACGCTGGTAAGCTACGAGCTGCTGAAGCTGACTGCCAGGCTTATATTTCGGCAGCAAGAACAGGAACGATGCGTATATTCCGTCACTATCCGGTACCGGGAAAACACCTGCACCGTCCGGGCGCTTCTGGACACGGGCAACAGTCTTCGGGATCCGGTCTTCGGAAAGCCTGTGAGCATCATCACAGCAGATCTGAAGGCGGCGCTTCTTGGGGAAAAGGAGATGGTTTTTTATCCGGTTCCTTATCACAGCGTAGGCCGGAAAAACGGTTTCCTTCCGGCCTTTTACGCAGATGAACTGGAGCTTACAGGACCGGACGGCGTGTGTATCCACACGGAAAAGCCTTTGCTTGGCATTACCAAAGAACCACTTTCTTCGACAGAAAATTACAGCATGATTCTGCATCCGGCCCTGTTGGAGCCATATAGCGCAGAGAATGCGGAAATGAGAGTGGGAGGAAAGAACAAGTATGCTTATCAAAGTAGCGATTCCAAATCAGGTTCAGTTAAAGCTGATCCCTAATTTTTCCACCCTGTTTGTGGGAAGGAAAAATGAAATTCACTATATCGGCGGCGCGGAGGTGCTTCCGGCGCCCTTAAATGCGGAGGATGAGGCCCGGGCCATTGCGCGTCTTGGCACGGAGGAGGGCGGTGAAGCCCGCTCCCTTCTGATTGAGCACAACCTGCGCCTGGTGGTCTATATCGCGAAAAAATTCGACAACACCGGCGTGGGCGTGGAGGATCTGATTTCCATCGGAACCATTGGACTTATCAAAGCCATCAACACCTTCAACAGAGGGAAAAATATCAAGCTGGCCACCTACGCCTCCCGCTGTATTGAAAATGAGATCCTGATGTATCTGCGCCGCAACAACAAGACCCGCCTTGAGGTTTCCATTGATGAGCCCCTGAATGTGGACTGGGATGGCAACGAATTATTGCTGTCTGATATTCTGGGAACCGATGAGGACGTCATTTACCGTGATATCGAGACAGAGATGGAGCGAAAACTGCTTGACAAGGCCATTCAGACACTGTCTGAACGGGAGCGCACCATCGTGGAGCTTCGTTTTGGACTGAAAAATCCTCATGGCGAGGAGATGACTCAGAAGGAGGTGGCGGATCTCCTGGGAATCTCACAGTCCTATATTTCAGACTGGAAAAGAAAATTATCCGCCGCCTGAAAAAAGAAATCATGAAATACGAATAAATTATTGCGCCAGATAATTCTGCATACATTTCAGCGCGTTTTTCTCCAGACGGCTGACCTGGGCCTGGGAAATGCCGATTTCATCGGCAACTTCCATCTGAGTCTTACCCTGGAAGAAACGGAGCTCAATGATATAATGTTCGCGGTCTGACAGCTTTTTCATGGCCTCATTCAGGGAGAGTTCTTCAATCCAGAGCTCTTCCCTGTTTTTTTTATCACTGATCTGGTCCATCACATAGAGAGTATCGCCACCCTCGGTGTAGACCGGCTCATAGAGGCTGACCGGGCTCTGGATAGCGTCCAGGGCAAAGACGATTTCCTCGTCCGGAATGCCGATTTCCGTGGCGATTTCGCTTAGGCATGGTTCCCTGGCATACTGGCGGGTCAGATTTTCCCTGGCGTAAATAGCCTTGTAGGCCGTATCCCGTAAGGAACGGCTGACCCGGATACTGTTGTTATCCCGGAGATAACGGCGGATTTCCCCGGCGATCATGGGTACTGCATAAGTGGAAAATTTGACGCCCAGAGTGCTGTCAAAATTGTCGATGGCTTTCATGAGACCGATACACCCGATCTGGAACAGGTCGTCCGCATTTTCCGAACTTCCTGAAAACCGCTTGATAACGCTCAAAACCAGTCGGAGATTGCCCTTGATATAAAGCTCCCGGGCGGTTGCGTCGCCCGCTGTAATTCGTTTCCATAAAGCGTCCTTTTCTTCCTGTGTCAGGACAGGCAGTTTCGCTGTATTTACGCCGCATATTTCTACTTTATTCAGTGCCATCTGGTAAATACCTCCTGTAAATCCTTGATATTCACAAGATTTCCCAAAGAAAGGTTTCTATGCGCAATTTTCTGAAATAAAAAAAATATAAGGCCTTGACAAAACAGATTCAATTTTGCAATGTATACATAAAAAATTGCAAAGAAATAGTGGCTAGAAACAGAACAAAGTATGATATGCTAACAGCAAGTAAGGGGATGGTTAAGTGGATGTAAAGTGGATTGTGACAGATATGGATGGCACGCTGTTGAACAGCAGAGATGAGATCACCGAGCGGACAAAGAAAGCCCTGATAGCCTGCCAGGAGAAAGGAATCCGACTGATTCTGGCCAGCGGCAGGAGCTATATCCGCCAAATGCCTTACGCAAAGGAGCTTAAGCTTCGGAAGTATGGAGGCTGCCTGATAGAGAATAACGGGCTGACTGTCAACGATATGACTCCGGGAGGGCGGCATAAGCTAGCGTATCTGGGACAGAAGGATGTCGAACGTCTCTTTCCCGTTTTGCAGAAATGGGAAGTGGAGATTCAGGGTTACGAGGACGACGGCGTCTACTACTGGATTCCAGACTGGCAGCGCCCTCTAAAAGAACAGGAACGTCAGAAAAAAGGATATCCGGACGACTATCCGCTGGTGGCAGGAGCTTGGGGATGGATAGGGGAGAATATCAACAGCTATCCGAGACAGATTGAGATTTATACGATGGAAGAACTTCCGATGAAGCTCAATAAGATGAACGCTACAGACCGGGAGGATCGGATCCACGAGTTATATCAGTTCTTTGAAAAAGAATTTACCGGACAGTATGAATTCGTGCGGACAGGCCCCAGGCTCATCGAGATTTCCCCGAAAGGGATCACCAAGGGACAGACCCTGAAGCGCCTGATGGAGGCGGCGGGGATCCGGCCCGAAGAGGTCATGGCCTTTGGCGATGGCGAGAATGACGTGGATATGTTCCGCACAGTAAAATACGGGATCGCTGTTGGCAATGCGGCGGATTACGTGAAGGAGCATGCCTTTGACGTGACAGCAACCAACAACGAAGACGGAATCGCGGCAGCGCTTGAGAAATACGGAGTTATATGACATGAAAGATACGCCGAAACCGAGACAGATTGAGATTTTCAGACTGCTGATGACATCCGGCGTGCCGCTGGATATCAATCTATTAAAAGAAAAGCTGCAAAAAAGCGAGCGGACCATCCGCTATGACATACAGGATTTGAAACGCATCTGCCAGGAATACGGAATTGAGATCGGCTACCTGACGAAGAAGGGCTATTTCATCCCGGCAGCCCAGAAGCCGGAATGCTCGGCACTGCTGGTACAGTGGGACAGCGGAGGAAAAAGCAGCTTCGTGGACGATGAGGAAGAAAAGCGGTTCACAAGCCTCTTCTTTTACCTGTTTGTGCAGAAGGGCTATGTGACAGCCGAGAAGCTGGCCGAGGTGTATCTGGCTTCCAAGTCCACGCTGACCCGGGGACTTGGACGGCTGGAGGAATATTTCGGCAACAGCTTTACCCTGGAGATCCGAAAGGCCCAGGGTTACCGCCTGAAGGGTGACGAGCTGACACTCCGGAAAAAGGCCGTGGAGCTTCTGGCGGCCCGGTTCCAGGGCAGCTATACGGCGGACGACTGGTTCCTGCTTCTGCCTGAAGAGCTGAAAAGCAAAATCAGTATCCAAAATATCCGGGATATCAGTCGCAGTATCCGGCAGGTCAACGGAAAGTATAATATCTGGATTTCCAATACCGCTTACCTGAATCTGATGAGCTACTGCATCGCGCGGCATGTGCGCCTCCCGGTGCTGGAAAGCACTGGAGAAAAGCCGGAAGAGCAGGAGGCCTACGCGTCCGAGCTTCTGCGGGAGCTCTCGGCGGAGGAGAAGACCAGGGAGACAGCCCGGGAGCTTTCGTGGCTTCAGGAAGTTCTTCGTGATTATGGAATCAGCACCGAGGGCTATCGGGTCAAGGACGAGATTCTGAAACGCATCATGAGACGGATCATGTCTTATCTGGAAAACGGGGAAGAGCGAGAAAGCTTCGAGCTTCAGAGCCTCCGGCGGGACTTGGAGGAGCACCTGAAAAATTACCTGACCATGAGTGGATCAGACCGGCAGGAAGAAGAGAATGCCTATGTGCTCCAGGAGATTCAGGAATACTACTATTCCTATTTCCAGCTGGCAGAGAAGCTTGCGGAAATTATCGAGGACGAGATCGGGCAGAAGCTCGGCGTGATGGAAATCTGCTATCTGGCAGTTTACTTATATAAAAATGGAATCCAGGCGGAGAGCGAACGGAAAAATGTCATGGTGGTCTGCGCCACCGGTAAGGGCCTGTCCCATTTCCTGACGCTCCGTATCAAGCATGTATTCCCGATGCTGAATGTGGTGGGGCAGGTTTCCCCCTATCAGCTTTTAAAGGCCAGTGATCTGAAGGGCGTGGATTTTGCCATTTCCACGATTCCGTTGGAGAACAGCGTGGTGCCGGTAGTGAAGATTTCCGGTGTGCTGCTGGCGGAGGATATTCAGAGAATCCAGGATTTCCTGAAATACGGCAAGCTGGTGGACGACATTCCGATGAAGCAGAAGAATGAGGCGTCGTTCCAGGCCAAACCGGATATTACGGTATCGGCGCAGCTGAGCCGGAAGAATTCCGGTGAAAATCTGGCCGAGGCGGCTGGAACCATGAGCAATCTGATTCTGGCGCTTCTGGAGTATGTGGCCAAGCTTCCGCCTCAGATTCGCATGAGCCGGGACGCCATGCTGGGTTTGGTGATTCACATGAGTATGGCGGTGAAGCGCTGGCTGTCCGGGGAGGTCACTGAGGATCCCGCCGGCGAATTTAACCAGGAGTATTACCGGGTGAAAAAGGAATATCCGGATGTGTTCCTGATTATGGAAAAATTCTTCGAAATGGCGGAAAATACGCTGCAGGTAAGGATACCTATTTCAGAGAGAACCGCGTTCTTTCTGTATATCATAGAGGAGGAATAGACATGAAAAGCCTGTTAATCAAAAACGGACAGCTGCTTGCCCCGGCAAACGGCTATCGGAGAGACAAAAAAGATATTTTCGTGAAAAACGGAAAAATCGAGAAAATTGGTGACAATCTGGATGTGGAAGCAGAGAAAGTCATCGACGCAGAAGGCGCTATCGTGACGCCTGGCTTCATTGATATCCATACGCACTGCTATCCGAAGGCATTTCTGGGTCTTGACCCGGATGTACTGGGTCTGGAGCGGGGTGCCACCGCTATTCTGGACGCGGGAAGCAGCGGAGCCGACAACTATGAGGACTTCCGTGCCAATTACATTGATAAGGCAAAGACCAAGGTATTTACCCTGTTAAATGTATCCAAAGAGGGACTGATCCGCGGCCATGAACTGGACAGTATGGACAAGCTGGACGAGGCAAAGGTAAAGGCCACAGCAGAAAAGTACAGTGACAACATCGTAGGCCTGAAGGCCAGAGCCAGCCAGAGCGTTGTGGGAGAGATGGGGCTTACCCCCATCGCGGAGGCTGCCCGGATCGCCCATGAGATCGAGAAGCCGCTGATGATTCATGTGGGCAATTATCCGCCCGCGCTGACGGATGTACTGAAGCTGGTGGACGAGGGCGATATCATCACCCATGCTTACCATGGTAAGAAGGGCGGCATCCTGACCGAGGAGGGCGAAATCATCCGGGAGGCGAAGGACGCCAGAGCCAGAGGCGTGCGTTTCGACGTGGGACACGGCGTGGCAAGCTTCAGTCTTCGTGTATACAAGCAGGCGCTGCTTGACAATTTTGACTGTGATATGATCTCCACAGATCTGCATGTAGAGAACTACAACGGACCGGTATACAATATCGCCAGCGTTATGAGCAAGCTCATCAACTGCGGCGAGAGCCTGGATCAGGTGGTACATAAGGTAACCTACGTACCGGCAAAGCATTATGGCCTTGAGGGTCTTGGAGAATTAAGGGAGGGCTGCACGGCAGATCTGAATCTTCTGACCCTGGACGCCTGCGAGGAGGAAATTGCGGATTCCATCGGCGATACCATCATCCTCAAGAATAAAATTACAGTAAGAAAAACCATTTACAGTAAGGGAGAAGAAAGTGAAGTATTTAGAAAAAGCATTGGAAATGAATGAAATTGATGCGGAGCATCGCGAGAGAACTATCCGGGAGTACGAAGCGGCAAAGGAGAGAATCAAAAATCTGCCGCTTACCTTAAGCGATGACGCCGACGCTATGCTCAGCAACCACCTGGTGGCGCTGATCAAGCGTATTTATACGGGACATTTCGTGGATCCGATTGAGGAGGAAATGATGAACGAGGTATCCGAAGAGGCATGGAAATATGCCCACATGATTGTAGACCCGCTTTTCGAGGCCCATGGCGTGCCCATTGACAAAAGCGAAGTATTCCTTGTGGGAACCCACATGGAGATGGCGATTGCATCGGCGTCAGCCGTTCAATAAAGAAACAGGAGAAGGAGGAAACACTCGATGAAAGAAGTATTAGTTGTAATCGGCCACCGCATGGGCAAAGGTCAGGCGGTAGCAAGAGGCGTAGAGAAGGCCGGAGGTAAGGCGATTGTAATCCCGGGCATGGCAGCAGATATGAAGCTTGGCGACGTGATGAAGGAAAACAACGCGGATCTGGGTATCAGCTTCTGCGGAAGCGGCGGAGCAGGCGCTCTGACAGCTCAGAACAAGTACGGCTACAAGGCAAAATACTCTCTTCGTTCCGTAGAGGCTGCATGCACAGCAGTGAAGGAAGGCTGCCAGGCAGTCGGACTTGGTTTTATGGACACAGAGGAACTGGGTGAGCGTGTCGTACAGGCATGGCGTGAAGTACACGGAGAAGAGTAAAAATGTTTGGAAAGAATGCAGAACGAATCGATACCTTTAATGGAAAACAGCTTTTGGAGGAGATGGATCATGAGATGATCCTCACCATGACCGGCGGCTCCCTGGAAAATGCGGTAGGCAATCTGTTTCAGCTGATGCGTAAGCAGATTTTCCAGGAGATATCCTATCCCATCGTTCAGATGGAAGCAAAAGAAGTGTACTTCGATGAGGTACAGGTTCAGAAAGAGACCGAGCGTTTTATGTTTCTTTTCATGCCGAGAGAAAAGATGACTTTTACCATTACCGCGAGGATTGTGGTAAGAGTGAAATATCTTAAAATCACGAAGGAGGATTTTTAACATGTTACAGATTATCATTTATTCCGCAATCATCGGTATCATCGGTGGCGGATGCATCGCAGCGGGTGCGGCCCGTATGTTCCATGCACCGGAGGTTCAGTCCATGGGTGCATTCCGTACCTTAGGTGAGCTGAATGCCTGCAACGGCGATCCGATTGCACACTTTTCCTTTGGTCTGGGATTTTTCTTCTCCGCTGCAGCATCAGCAGTGGCGGCAGGTTCCCTGACACAGGATGTTATGCACCGTATCGTGCCCAACTGGAGTGCCGCTGCCCTGCTTGTTAAAAACAACAAGGTAGAAGAGACTGTTCAGAATCCGCGCAAGATGATGATGGCTGGTTCTGTGGTAGGCGCTCTGGTCGTTATCTTCCTGAACACCATGGCAAGCATCATCCCGGAGAAGCTTTCCCTGATCGCTTCCGAGGTACTTGGACCGGCTACTACCTGGCTGATTAACCCGGTCATGCCTGCAATCTTCTGGCTGGCAGCAATGGATGCCGGTAAGACCACAGGTATGTGGGGTACTGTTCTGGGCGGCGTATCCGCGCTGATTACCGGTAACGCGACTCCCGGTGTTGTACTTGGTATCCTGATCGGTAAGTCTGCTGAGGAGAACGGTTACAAGAGCAAGGTTGTTCAGATTCTGATCGCCATCGTTGTAATTCTGTTCGTTGCCATTGCATACTTCAGAGGCTTCTTTGGCAAGTTTTAATTAGGGAGGAAGAGAAAGATGGAAGACAAGAGAACATTTGGTCAGAAAATGGATGAGTTTCTGATGAAGGACAGCACCTTTATCCTTCTGGTAATTGGAGCCGCCGCGGCAATTTTTGCAGGAACTTATATGTATATCAGTTTCGGTACAGGCGCATTCAATGATATTTCAATCGTAGCTATGCTGAGAGACGGTATTGACACAGGCGATTACGCAGCAGCGGCTGCATTTGCGGCAGGCTTCCTGATTGCGCGTATTCTGGAAGGCCCCCTGGTAGGTCTGATGGATATCGGCGGTTCCCTGCAGACCGGCGTAGGTATCGGTCTGCCGGCTCTGTTCCTTTCCATGGGATGGAAGCTTCCGTTCACCAACTTCTTTACCGCGCTGATTACAGGAGCTGTCATCGGTCTGGTGATTGGCGGAATCGTTATGCTGGTTCGTAAGCTGATGCCGGAAGGAGTAGCGGTAGGCGGAACCTCCGTTATGATGGGCGCAGGAAATGCCACAGGACGTTACCTGGCTCCGCTTATCGTACTGGCAGCTACCAGCTACAATGTATACGCAGGTCTGGGAGCGATTATTGGTTCCGCTATCTTCTATAAGTGGGGCAAGGAGATGACCGGTGGTGCCATCCTGGGCGCTATGATTCTGGGCGGTATCTTTATTCATTAATAAAAAAACATACGGGTGCAGGAGCAAAAAGCTCCTGCGCCTGGATTTAAACTTGACAGAAAGTGCGAAATGAAATCCGGACTGGGGCGGAAAAGAAAAACGTCGCAGATTCGGGAGGAGAGAAAAATGACAGTTTATGAAGAAATCGGACTTCCGCGCGTGATCAACGCCAGCGGCCGTATGACGGTGCTGGGCGTCTCTACGATCAGCGACAAGGTGGCCAAGGCAGCCGTAGCGGGCGGACAGTCTTATGTAGTAGTAGAAGATTTACTTGACAAAGCCGGAGAAATTATTTCTCAGTATACAGG
>NZ_JBOKYU010000032.1:0-28220 GCF_051972735.1 Laedolimicola sp.
GGTGTGACGGCAACGACTGTAATGGATAACACGCCGTAAGGCCGTACAAACAAGATATAGACGCCTGCCCGGGCGCTTATATAGAAAATATCTGTAAAGAAAAAGGAGAAAAGAGAAATGTTTAAGAAACTCAAAGAGAACAAAAAAGGCTTTACACTGGTAGAGCTGATCGTTGTACTGGTAATTCTGGCTATCCTGGCAGCACTGCTGGTACCGGCACTGACTGGGTATATTGACAGAGCGAAGAAGAAATCCGTTATTGCTGAGACACGTCAGGCTGTAATGGCTGCACAGACACTGGTAGATGAGGCTTATACAAAGGTGGATGTTGGAGTTGCTATTACGGTAGGCAAAGATACAGGTACTGTAAAGTATTCTGAGATTAAAGATTTAGCAGAAGTTAAGGGTGAGATTACAGAGGTAACTCTGGACGCTGCTGCAGATTCAAAAACACCGAATAAAGTAACAAAACTGGTTTATAAGAACTCTACATATACTTGTACATATGAGCCGGCTGGCACTAATAATAGCGATGGCGATTATAATGTAGCAAAAGTTACTAACTAAAAACTAGAATTTGATATTTTTATAAAAGAAAGGACCGTACCCCATGCCCACCCAGCACCCCGCCTCTGCACAACAGAATAAGGAAAAGCAACACCGCTGGCTCCGGCAGACCCTTACGGTCCTTTGTCTCGTACTTCTGGTGGTGGTCCTCTTAGCGCCCGGTGCGCTGGAGCTTCTGTACCGGGCGGATGCCCGGACAGCGCTCCGGAACGCCCGGTCTGTAAGGATGGCGCTGGATGTGACCTCCACCGGGCAGTACGGCGGCAGCGCTCCCTTTGCGGATGCGGCAAAGCAGGGCGGCGTGGCCGAGGGCGTCTATGAGGACGTCCTTTTCTTAAGCAAGGCGCCGGGAGAATTCTGGATTCTTCAGACCGACGAGAGTGGTTACCGGGTGCAGAAATTTATCTATCAGGAGAACGAGTATACGGTCTGGTATGACCGGAGCACCCATGTATACACCGTATACCATGACCGGCTGATGATCGGGGACGAGGATACCGATCCGTAAAAGTGCGGAAGCGTACAGAACGAATTTTGATACAGCTATGAAAAGCAGGGCAGGACAAAAGTCCTGCGGGAAAAAGTAACACATTTGATATGACAGAATTAGTAATTTTAGAAGGAATTCTCTGGCTGATAAGGTTCCTCTTCGGAGCCTGCATCTTCAGCTTTTTAGGAGTGGTGGCCGATCGGCTTCCCCGAGGTGAGGGAATCGTGAAGGGGCGGAGCCACTGTACAGCCTGCGGGCGGGTATTGACCGCGGCAGAGCTGATTCCCTGCGTAAGCTTTCTGGCTTTACGCGGACGCTGCAAGGGCTGCGGCACGCCGATCCCGAAACGGGCGTTCCTTGGCGAGCTGGCCGGAGGAGCGGCATGGATCCTGTGCGCGTGGCGCTATGGAGTTGGACACACCGGGCTGATTTCCCTGGAGGGCGCGGTGGTTTTTTGTTATCTTGGAATATTACTGGTGGTGGCCCTGATAGACTGGGACACCCAGATCATCTATAATCGATTTCACATGATCATAGCCATCCTGGCGGCGGCGCAGATCTTTCTGGTTCCGGAGCACGGAATCGGGGATCGTCTGATCGGCGCGCTGATTGTGTCGGTTCCCATGCTGGTGCTGGCGCTGATCGTGCCGGGAGCCTTCGGCGGCGGCGACATCAAGCTTATGGCGGCGTCCGGGCTTTTTCTCGGCATGGACGCCATTGTCTGTGCCATGTTTTTCGGCCTGCTTTCCGGCGGCGGTTACGCGGCCTTTATGCTGGCCACAAAACGGCTGAAAAAGAGCGACCAGTTCGCTTTCGGGCCTTTTCTGGCCTTTGGCCTGGCGGTGGCAGCCCTCTGGGGCGACCAGATCGCAGCCTGGTATCTGAGCGCACTGTAGAAGCGACAGTGAAATGGTTTACATAATATAGAATACATAGGAGAAGCTTTACTTCATTTACATAAAGGAGAACAACAGATGGCCCGTTTTCAATATGTCGCGAAGGACATGAAGGGAAAAATAAAAAAAGGAACGGTCGAGGCAGCCAGCGAAAAAACACTGACCGCGGATCTGCTGGGGGACGGCCTGTATCTGGTGGAGGCGAAGAACCTGACGGAAGCCCGGGGTCATAAAAGACTTAAGCCTAAGCAGCTGGCGTCTTTCTGCCGAGAGCTGTCCACGCTTCTGGCTTCCGGCGTCAGCCTGGTGCGGGCGCTGGATATCATTTCCGGGCAGGAGGGTATCCCGGCGGCGGAGCGTGAGGTCTACGACGCGGTGTTGACGGATCTTCGAAAAGGAGTCAGCCTGTCCGAGGCCATGGAGAACCGGCAGGCCTTTCCGGAGCTGATGGTGGGTATGATCCGCTCCGGCGAGGGCAGCGGTAACCTGGATCAGGTGACCGGACGTCTGGCCATCCAGTATGAAAAAGAGCATAAGCTGAATCAGCAGGTGAAATCCGCCATGACCTATCCGGCGGTGCTGCTGGTCTTAAGCGTGGCGGTGGTCATCCTGATTGTGACCTTTATCCTGCCCCAGTTCCAGAGTCTTTTTGACGAGATGGACAGCCTGCCCTGGATTACGAATATGCTGATTGCCATATCGGATTTTCTGGTACAGAGGTGGTATGTGGCGCTGCTTGCCGTATTGATTTTCGTGGCGCTGGTGCGGCTGATTATGGGAATTCCGGCGGTGCGCAGGGGCGTGGACTACGCGAAGGTCCATGTGTGGGGCTTCGGAAGGCTGTATCAGGTCATTTACACAGCCCGGTTCGCGCGGACCTTAAGTAGCCTCTATTCCAGCGGTATGCCCCTGGCCCAGGCCATCGGCATCGCAGGCGAGACCGTAGGCAACCTGTATGTACAGGAGCAGTTTGATATGGTGGTGACCCAGGTGCGAAGCGGCGTGGCCCTGTCCCGGGCCCTTCATGAGGTGGACGGCCTGCTTCTGAAGCTCTCCAGTACCATTCTGGTGGGCGAGGAGAGCGGTCGGCTGGACGTGATGCTGGATTCCGTCGCGGCCACTCTGGAGGATGACGCGGAGCAGGCTACGAAGCGGATGGTGACGCTCCTGGAGCCGATTCTGATTATTTTCATGGCTCTGGTGGTAGGTATGATTATGATTGGCGTGATGCTGCCGATTTACCAGTCCTACGCAGCCATCGAAAACGCGTAAGGAAGAATGAAAACAAAGGATATGGAAATAATTTACAAGGAGAACGATCATGAGTGACGCGGTCATTGTACTGAGAGAAGAATGCATCCTTGCGGCGGAGGGGAAAGCCGGACGCATGCCGAAGCTCACAAAAGCGCGCCGGATTCCGGTGGAAGGCTTCGGCAATACGATGGAGCAGTGGAAAAAGGCTCTGGAAACCTGTCTGGAGAGCCTGCATGCGGATCATGTGAAGCTGGTGCTTCCGGCTTCCTACTCTTCCGCGCGGATTACCCAGGTTCCCTACGCCACAGGAAAGCAGCTTGGGAAGATAGCGAAAAATGTCATGCAGGAAAATGAGAGCGAGGGCGTCGCTGACTATTCGATGGTGCAGGGGGATAAGAAGCAGGGCTTAAGCCTGTGCTGCGGCAGCACCTCGGAGAAGTTCTTAAGCGATCTCACAGCCATTACCCGGGAGCTGGGAATCCCGGTGGACGCGGTGTCTGTGCCGCTGGAGGGCTACTTAAGGCTCATGTCCCAGCTGAAGGAGTGCCGGAACCGCACAGCCATCTATCTGATCTTTGAGGACAGCAGTGTGACCAGCCTGCTCTATCGGGACGGCGTCTACCAGTATTCCACCAGAAGCCGGATTTTCAGTGAGCGGGGAACCCTGGATTTCGGTACGGAGATCGTCCGGAATATCTCCGGTATCCGGCAGTTCTACGCCACCATGAATGCCGATACGCCCATTACGGATGTTTACTATACAGGCTGCGCGCCGGATGATTTCGAGGCGAGTCTGGACGGCATCCGTGCCATGAACCTGGAGGTCCGCCCGCTGGAGGTAAATCTTCCCTTCGACGCCCCCGGAAATCCGGGAGACTGGCTGGCTTGTATAGGAGCCATGATTACCGATAAGAAGAATATCAATCTGTATGACCGCTGGCTTGCGGATCAGAAGAAGGACGGGGTCGGAAAAGTCCATTTCGGAAAAGAACTGGTTCCCCCGGCAGTGACATTGGCGGTCTGCCTGGTGCTGTTTGCGGGCGTGGCGGTCTGGAATGGGGCCACATCAGCCAGAATCCGGAAAATGGATCGCTGGATGCAGGACTCTGCGGTGCAGGAACAGTACCGGCAGGCTGAGGAGCGGAAAAATTACAGCGCTTCCTTAAGTCAGTCCATTGCCCAGGTGAACCGGATGGAAGATAATCTGGCCACCTATCCGGATCTGACGGAAGGCGTGATCCGGGAGATCGAGGACGTCAGTGGCCGGGATATGGACGTGAAGATTCAGGGACTGGACATGGAGACAGGCACTCTGACCTTCAACGCGGTCAGCCGTCAGGTCATTGACATCCCGGGCTATGTGAGCCGTCTTACGACCACGGGTCTGTTTGAAGAAGTAAATTATACCGGTTATTCCTACGGGGATAACGAATATACATTGTCGCTGTCCTGCGTTCTCGCGGCAGCCGATGCCGGGGAGGTGCAGTAAATGAAGCTGGATACGGAATTAAAGCCGGGCGATATCGTTCTGTTAAAGGGACTGGGCTGCGTCCTGATTGTGGTGCTTTTCATGCAGCTTCTGATTTTCCCGGGACTGAATAAGCACGAGGATCTGAGCGCTTCCCTGGAGGCGAAGACAGCGCAGAAGCAGGAGATGGAGGACACTATTGCAAATATGCCTGCGGTGGAGGAAACCATCGCAAAGCAGGAGGAGACACTGAAAGCGGCGCAGGATCAGTACTATGGCCTGCTGGAAAATCAGGAGATCGATGAGCTGGTGACCGGCGTGGTGCTGAACCATAGTCTGTTCCCGGTGTCCTTAAGTATTGCGGAGACCGGGGACGCGGTGCCGGACGCTTATTTCCTGTCGGCTCTGGCGGTGGCTGCGGATACTGCAGAGAACTCCGATCCGGACACAGCCACAGCGGAGCTGGACGGTGGGGAGGACAGCGGGGACAGTGCGGACACAGTGACGCCGGTGTACGCACAGTACGTACACATCACCGACGTGAGCCTGACCGTGCGGGGAAGCGAGGATATGATTCGCAGCTTCTTAAATGATATTGCGGTGGATTATCCGGGACTTCAGGTGCGTTCCTTCACCATGCAGGAGGGCACTTATCTGAATGAAAATCTGGATTCGGTGGATACGACCACCTGTAGCTGCGTCATCGCGGTATATACCTGCGGCGACGCGTCCAGTACAGGAGAGGAGACGGCACAGTGAATACAAACTTACGAATCGGAGACGTCTTAAAGGAAAAAGGATATGTAACGGATGAGCAGATGAACCAGGCCCTGGCCTATCAGAAGGAGCACCGGGACATGCGCGTGGGTCAGATTCTGCGTGAACTGGGCTTCGTGACGGAGGAGCAGGTGCTGGACGCCCTGGCCAGCAGGCTGCAGCTGCGCATCGTGGATGTGGCCCAGCTGCCGGTGGATGTGAAGGCCGTAGCCATGGTAAGCAGAGAGCTTGCGGAAAAGAATCTCCTGCTTCCTATCAGTGTCCAGGAGCATCATATGGTGCTGGCGGTTAATGATCCGCTGAACTATTTCGCTCTGGAGGAGGTCCGGCAGCAGACCGGCTGCCAGCTGGAGATCTGCCTCTCAGAGGAGGAACCCTTAAGAAAAGCGATTTCCTATTATTTCGCGGAGGTCAGCGCCCGTCAGGCGGCCAGCCAGGCCAACGTGGGCTTTACCACCACGGCGGCGGACGATCTGGAAATCGAGGACCTGGAGAACAGCGCCGATGAAGCGCCGATTATCCGCCTCTTAAACAGCCTTCTGGAGCGTGCCATTAAGACAGGCGCCAGCGATATCCATATCGAGCCCTTTGAAAATGAGACCCGGGTGCGCATGCGTATTGACGGCGTCATTATGGAATATGTGACCATTCACCGGAACATCCACGCGCCTCTTATCGCCCGTATCAAGATTCTGGCGAATCTGGATATCGCTGAGAAGCGTGTTCCCCAGGACGGCCATTTCCGGGTAAAGCTGGATGAGGGCAATATCAACATCCGTGTGTCCGTGCTGCCCACAGTCTTCGGCGAGAAAGCGGTGCTGCGTATTCTGGCTTCGGCGGCCCATCTGGATCACGCCGATCATTTCGGTATGGATGATTTCAGCTACAACCAGTTCGCACCCATGCTGAATTACCCCAACGGTATCATTTACATTACCGGCCCCACCGGAAGCGGTAAGTCCACTACACTGTATATGGTGCTGGATTACCTGTCCGGCCGGAAGGTGAATATATCCACCATCGAGGATCCGGTGGAGAAAAATATCCCCGGCATCAATCAGACCCAGGTCAATGTGACCGCGGGTATGACCTTCGATGTGGGTCTGCGCGCCCTGATGCGCCAGGACCCGGATATTATCATGGTGGGCGAGACCCGTGACGGCGAGACTGCCGGCACTTCGGTCCGGGCGGCCATCACCGGTCATATGGTGCTTTCCACCCTGCATACCAACGACGCGGTGTCCAGTATCGTGCGACTGCAGGATATGGGCGTGGAGACCTATCTTGTGGCCAATTCCCTGGTGGGACTGGTGGCCCAGCGACTGCTTCGGAAGGTCTGCCCAAGCTGCGCCAGGGAGATGGAGACCACCGAGCAGGAGCGCTTATTTCTGGGCCGGGATGTGAAGAAGATTCACCGGGGCATGGGCTGCTCCCACTGCAATCATACAGGCTACAGCGGACGAATCGCAGTTCATGAAATTCTTCCGGTTAACAATGAGATTCGGCGGATGATCGTGGATCACGAGACCATCGAGGAGATCACGAAATATGCTGTCGAGCATCAGCATATGCGGACCCTGAAGGAGAGCGGTCTCATTCTGGTGAAGGAGGGCGTGACCACGCCGGAGGAGCTGATGAAAATCAGCTATGGAGAGTAAGATGACAGATATCTGTGAGATTATCCGGGACGCCCGGAAAAAAGGCGCGTCCGACATTCATATTTCCGAGGCAATGCCCCTGTGGTACCGGGTAAATGGACGGCTTCGGGAGGCAGAGCTGCAGCCCTCGCCGGAGGAGGTGCGTTCCCTTCTGCTTTCGCTCTTAAGCGAGCGGCACAGGGCAGCCTTTGAGGCGGGCGAGGATGCGGACTTTTCCCTGGAGACCCCGGAAGGAGAGCGGCAGCGTGTGAATGTGTTCCGGCAGCAGAAAAAGCTGGCAGCCACCATACGACTGCTGAATGGGCGGATTCCCTCCTTGGAGGATCTTAAGATGCCCACCATCCTTTATGAGATGGCCAAACAGCCCAGAGGCCTGATTCTGGTCACCGGCCCCACCGGCAGCGGTAAATCCACCACCCTGGCGGCCATGATCGAGTATCTGAACCGGAATCTGGATCGACATGTGATTACCATCGAGGATCCCATCGAGTACCGGTATGAGAGTAAGCGCTCCCTGATTCACCAGCGGGAGGTGGGCGAGGATGTAGGAAGCTTCGCGTCAGCCCTTCGAAGCGCGCTCCGTGAAGACCCGGATGTGATTCTGGTGGGCGAGATGCGTGACTACGAGACCATTTCCGCAGCGCTTCTGGCCGCGGAGACCGGTCATCTGGTGCTGTCCACCCTGCATACCACCGGCGCGGCCCAGACCGTGGAGCGTATCATCGACGCCTGCCCGGCGGAGGGCCAGAACCAGGTACGTATCCAGCTGGCAGGCACCTTGAAGGGAATCGTCAGCCAGTGCCTGATTCCCTGTGGCGGAGGCGTAACCCGTATCGCCGCCACAGAGCTTCTTGTAAGCACCGACAGCATCCTGAACCTGATCCGCGAGGGCAAGACCCATCAGATCCCGTCCATGATGCAGGTAGGCGCCGATAACGGCATGCACACCCTGAACATGGACCTGGGCCGCCTGGTCCGGGAAGGCTATATCACCCGGGAGGACGCGCTGAGCTATACAAATAACAAGGCGGAGATCGCCCAGTATCTCTAAAAGCATCAGGAAAATGCTTTCCGGTATCCGGAGAGCATTTTTTAAATGCCGGATTGCGAAGCGGCAGGCTTTGTGCTAAGATAAAAGAAATATGGCTATTATTAGGAGGGTTAAGATAAAATGGAACAGTATAAGCAGGAATTTATTGAATTTATGGTAGAGTCGGACGTGCTGAAGTTCGGCGAGTTTACGTTGAAGAGCGGCAGAAAGTCCCCGTTTTTTATGAACGCGGGCGCTTATGTGACCGGCTCCCAGTTAAAACGGCTGGGCCAGTATTACGCGAAGGCCATCCATGACAAGTACGGCGACGACTTCGACGTGCTGTTCGGACCGGCCTATAAGGGTATTCCCTTAAGCGTGGTTACCGCCATTGCCTACAGCGATCTGTACGGCAAAGAGGTCCGCTACTGCTCAGACCGGAAGGAAGAGAAGGATCACGGCGCGGACAAGGGAAGCTTTCTGGGAAGTAAGCTGAAGGACGGCGACCGTGTCGTTATGATCGAGGACGTAACTACCTCAGGCAAATCCATGGAGGAAACTGTACCGAAGGTAAAGGGCGCGGCTGATGTGGAGATCGTGGGTCTGATGGTATCCCTGGACCGCATGGAGGTCGGCAAGGGCGGTGTGAAATGCGCTCTGGACGAGGTAAAGGATCTGTACGGCTTTGAGACCAACGCCATCGTTACCATGGCGGACGTGGTAGAGCACCTCTACAACCGTCCCTGCCAGGGCAGAGTTCTCATTGATGACACGTGTAAGGCGGCAATCGACGCATATTATGAACAGTACGGCGCAAAATAAGGAGGCAATTGCATGAACGAAAAAGCATATAAGACCATGACCCAGACCGGCGCAGGCTCTATTACCGTCGGCATTATCATGCTGGTAACCGGTATCGTAACAGGAATCCTCTGCATCGTCAACGGCGCAAGACTTCTGAAGAATAAGTCAGATCTCATGTTTTAGGACGGATACGGGGCAGAATGAAAAAGAGAGATTCCAGAGACAGACTGAGGCAGGGAGGGCGCGTACTGCTGCTGATTTATCTGGCGTGCGTCGTCTATTTTATGTTTTTTTCAGAGGCCTATGGAAGAACCGATGTCAGTCCGGATTACCGATATAATCTGGTGCTGTTTCGGGAGATCCGGCGTTTCTGGCAGCACCGGGACATCCTGGGGACGTCCGCGATGCTGATCAATATTGTGGGAAATGTAGCCATGGTGATTCCTTTCGGATTCGCCGTGCCGCTGCTTTTTCCGTCTGCGCGGAGAATGGAGCGCACCATCATCCTGGCGTTTCTGGCAAGCCTTCTGGCAGAAACCTTCCAGTTAATCCTGCGGGTAGGCTGCTTCGACGTGGATGATCTGTTGCTGAATACCATGGGGGGAGCCATCGGCTACCTGTTGTTTGCATGGTTCTGGCATATATGGAGAAAGAGAAATGGTGAGAAGAAGTTATAAATTTACCGATAAAAAGCATACAAAACAGGGTCTTCTTTCGGTGGCCTGCGGAGGGACAGCGCTGATTCTGACGGCAGCGTCCCTGTCGCTTGCCTATCAGAGGTCAGGTCAGGCCGGAAGCATCGTGGGTCTCTTAGGAGTATTTGCCATGCTGGCCAGCGTCGTCGGGTTCGTACTGGCGCTTCGGGGCTTTCAGGAAGAGGACGTCTATGTGATCTCTTCCCAGATCGGCGTGGTTGTGGACGGACTTCTGTTTATTCTGTGGGCGATGGTATGCGTGATAGGAATGTAGGAGGAGTATAGATGGCAATGGAAGAAATCAGAGAACGCTATGAGCTTGCGATGGAGCGGATACGGGCAATGAAGCAGGAAAAGACCGTGTCGGCTCCATTTTACGCATATTTTCAGAAAATGGCGGATTTTATATTGGAAATGGACGTGTACCGGGCGAGTGTGGAGAAGGGAGAGCCGGAACGGCTGAGCCTGGCTGAGCTGCAGGAGCAGAACCGGCGGCTGTACGGCGACGTGGCAGGCGGGGCTTACAGGGAAAGCTATGCCAATCCGACGGGAGCAGTGGAAAAGCTTGGCGAGGGTTACGGACAGCTTCTTAGCTTTGTATACACGGAGCTGCGTGGCATGATCATCTGGGCGGTGGAAGGCCGTCTGACCGATATGACGGTCACCGCCGAGCTTTTTATCGAGCTGTACAACGCCTTTGAGGAAGATACGCCGTCCGTGGAGAATCTGAAAGAAATCCTCTACTGGCATATGAGTGATTACTGCGACGTATTTATCCCGGATCGGATTCGGGAGCAGCTGGATCCGTCTCTGGATTTCGCGGCGAAGCTTATCCGCGGGGCAGATCTCAGTGATCCGCGTTATCTGTACCGTTTCGGCGAGTACATTACGGAAAATGAGCTGGGCGTCAGCCGCTTTCTGGCCGGACTGTCCCAGAGCGAGATCGATGCCATGGCGTCCACCTTTACCGAAGGCTATCGGATGGGCTTCGTGGCGGCAGGTATTGATCTGAGTAAAAAGAAGACGGTTAATATCCGATATGCCCTGGGCTTTGAGCGGGTGGTGAAGGCGGCCATCGGTCAGTTTGAGGCTATGGGTCTTGAAAGTATCATTTACCGGGAAGCCCGTCACAGTATCAACCGGCGTCCCCAGGGAAGCCCGGGCTATGTAAGCTCTAAGCCGTCCAAGCAGTATGAATTTGATCACCGGGAGGACATGGCCCTTTATCTGGATAAGAAGCTGAACGAGCGGCGTTTAAGTGTGCTGCACAGCGCCTACGAGGAGTATAAGGATCTAGCGGCAGTCCATGCGGGGCCTGCAGTCATGGAGATCTTCGGCGAGCATCCGTTTATGCCCGAGAGCTGTCCGGCGGCCCTGCATCTGGACGCAAAGCAGCAGGAGATCATGGTGACGTACAACAGCGAGGCAGGCCAGCTGGTGAACTGCTACATCCCCGGCGACCAGCGCAGCTTTACAATTATTGCCTGGCCCATTCCGGAGATTGGCAATAATTACGAAGAGATTTTCCGGGAAATTGTAAAGATCAACAACCTGGATTATCACCTGTATCAGGGCATCCAGCAGAAGCTCATCGACGCCCTGGACCAGGGCGAGTACGTCTATGTGAAGGGCGCGGGGGCGAACCGGACGGAGATGTATGTGCAGCTGTGGCAGCCGGAGAATCCGGCGAAGGAGGCCATCTTCGAGAACTGTGTGGCCGATGTGAATATCCCGGTGGGCGAGGTGTTTACCTCTCCGAAGCTGACCGGCACCCACGGTACGCTTCATGTGAGCCAGGTCTATCTGAATGAACTGAAATATATGGATTTGGAAATCCGTTTTGAAGATGGAAAAATCACGTCCTACAGCTGTAAGAACTTCGACGATGAAGCCGAAAATCAGAAGCTCCTGAAAGCGAATGTACTCTTTAACCATGAGACTCTGCCCCTGGGCGAATTTGCCATCGGCACCAACACCACAGCCTATATGGTGGCGAAGCGGTATGATATCGGCGCGAAGCTTCCGATTCTGATTGCGGAGAAGATGGGGCCCCATTTCGCAGTGGGCGACACCTGCTACTCCTGGTCCGAGGACAATCCGGTGTACAATCCCGACGGCAAGGAGATTATTGCCCGGGATAACGAGTGCTCCCTGCTTCGGAAGACCGATGTATCCAAAGCCTATTTCAACTGTCATACGGATATTACGATTCCCTATGACGAGCTGGATTGCATCCGGGTGGTAAGACCGGACGGAAGCAGAATTCCGCTGATTGAGAAGGGAAGGTTTGTGCTGCCGGGAACCGAAGAACTGAATAAGCCGTTTGACGGAATGTAGAAAAGAAATAAGCAGTTTCGAAATTTTGTATGTTTTAGGTGTTGACAGAGAGTGTGATACCCTGTAAACTGGATTTATAAGTAAAACAAAAAGAAAATTAGGTATTTATAAGAAAAACTAATTAATACTTATTGGAAACAAAGTACCGTTCAGCCGGAAAGTTATTTCCCGCTAGGAACAGAAGAACGAAGGAGGTTCGCAGTTATGGCTAAGGTAGGTATTGTGATGGGCAGCGATTCCGATATGCCGATCATGAAGAAGGCGGCGGATGTGCTGGAGCAGCTTGGCGTGGAGTTTGAGATGACCATTATCTCAGCGCACCGGGAGCCGGATGTATTTTTTGAGTATGCGAAGAGCGCGGAGGAGAAGGGCTTCAAGGTGATCATCGCGGGCGCGGGTATGGCAGCCCATCTTCCGGGCATGTGCGCGGCGATTTTCCCGATGCCGGTCATCGGTATTCCCATGCACACCACATCCCTGGGCGGCAGAGATTCCCTGTACTCCATCGTACAGATGCCTTCCGGCATCCCGGTAGCGACGGTGGCTATCAACGGCGGCGTGAACGCAGGCCTGCTGGCTGCGAAGATTCTGGCAACCTCTGATCCGGATCTGCTGGCACGTCTGAAGGCCTACTCCGAGGATCTGAAACAGCAGGTAGAGAAGAAGGATGCGCGGCTGAAAGAGGTAGGATATAAAAATTATTAGAACTGAAGGAAACACCATGGTCACTAAATTCATGCGGCGCGTGCCGCTTGCATTCATTAAGTGTCCAGGTGTAGATTCGCACTAGGCTCGAAAACACCTCGCCAAGTGCTCATACTAGGAGGATAATAAAATGGATTACAAGAACGCAGGCGTAGATATTGAAGCAGGTTACAAGTCTGTAGAACTGATGAAGGAGCATATCAAGCGGACCATGCGTCCCGAAGTGCTGACCGGTATCGGCGGCTTCTCCGGCGCATTTTCCATGGAAGCATTCAAAAATATGGAGCAGCCGACGCTGGTGTCCGGCACTGACGGCGTGGGAACCAAGCTGAAGCTGGCATTTCTTATGAACAAGCATGATACCGTCGGCATCGACTGCGTAGCTATGTGTGTCAACGATATCGCCTGCGCAGGCGGAGAGCCGCTGTTCTTCCTGGATTACATTGCCTGTGGCAAGAATGTTCCGGAGAAGATTGCGACCATCGTAAGCGGCGTGGCAGAGGGCTGCCGTCAGTCTAACGCAGCGCTCATCGGCGGCGAGACCGCTGAGATGCCGGGCTTCTATCCGGTGGACGAGTACGACCTGGCCGGCTTCGCGGTAGGCGTGGTAGATCAGAAGAACCTGATCACCGGCGCGGATATCAAGCCGGGCGACGTGCTGGTAGGTATGGCTTCCTCCGGCGTACACAGCAACGGCTTCTCCCTGGTGAGAAAGGTATTCACGATGAAGGAAGAGTACCTGAATACTTACTTTGAGAGCCTGGGCAGAACCCTGGGCGAGGCCCTCATCGAGCCGACCAAGATCTATGTGAAGGCTCTGCGCACCGTGAAAGAGGCCGGCGTGACCATCAAGGGCTGCAGCCACATCACAGGCGGCGGTTTCTACGAGAACGTACCGCGTATGCTGCCGGAGGGCGTGCGTGCCATGATCAAAAAGGACAGCTACGAGGTTCCGGCGATCTTCCACATGCTGCGTGAGGATGGCCGCATTGAGGAGCAGATGATGTACAATACCTTCAACATGGGTATCGGTATGGTGATGGCCGTAGATCCGGCTGACGTGGACAAGTGCGTAGCAGCAGTCCGTGAGTCCGGCGAGACTCCGTACATCCTGGGTGAAATCGCTGCGGGCGAAAAAGGAGTGGCCTTATGCTAAAGGTAGCAGTACTGGTATCCGGCGGCGGCACGAACCTGCAGGCCATTCTGGACGCCATAGATGAAGGAAAAATCCGTAATGCCAGGATCGTCTCCGTTATTAGCAATAATCCGAACGCCTACGCCCTGGAGAGGGCAAAAAAGCATGGCGTTCCGGCGGTCTGCATTACCAGAAAGGCATGCGGAAGCACGGAAGCATTTAACGCGGCGCTTCTGAAAGCTCTGCAGGACTGCGGCGCGGATCTGGTGGTTCTGGCAGGCTGTCTGGTGGTGATTCCGAAGGAAATCATCCGCGCTTACGAGGGACGTATCATTAACATTCATCCGTCCCTGATCCCGTCTTTCTGCGGCACCGGCTTCTATGGACTGAAGGTGCATGAGGAGGCCTTAAAGCGGGGGGTAAAGGTGACGGGAGCCACCGTACATATCGTAGACGAGGGAACCGACACAGGCCCCATCCTTTTACAGAAGGCCGTGGAGGTAAAAGAAGGAGATACACCGGAGATTCTGCAGCGGCGTGTCATGGAGGAGGCAGAGTGGATTCTGCTGCCGAAGGCCATTGATATGCTCGCCAATAAGGAGGCATAACCTATGAAGATTTTAGTTGTTGGCTCAGGCGGACGGGAGCATGCCATTTGCTGGAAGATCGCCCAGAGCCCCAAAGCTGATAAAATATATTGCGCGCCGGGCAATGCGGGCATCGCAGAGTACGCCGAGTGCGTGCCCATCGGAGCCATGGAATTTGAGAAGCTGGCGGCTTTCGCAAAAGAGAACGCCATTGATCTAACTGTAGTCGGCATGGATGATCCGCTGGTAGGCGGCATCGTGGACGTCTTTGAGAAGGAAGGTCTTCGTATCTTCGGACCCCGTGCCAACGCGGCGATCCTGGAAGGATCCAAGGCATTTTCCAAGGACCTGATGAAAAAATACGGCATTCCCACAGCGGCATATGAGAATTTCGACGACCCGGAGAAGGCTCTTGCTTATCTGGAAACCGCGGATTTCCCCATTGTACTGAAGGCTGACGGTCTGGCTCTGGGAAAAGGCGTACTGATCTGTAATAATCTGGAAGAAGCGAAAGCAGGCGTGCAGACCATCATGCTGGATAAGCAGTTTGGTGCCGCGGGCAATCAGATGGTCATCGAGGAGTTCATGACCGGACGCGAGGTATCGGTCTTAAGCTTCGTGGATGGCAAGACCATCAAGTGTATGACCTCCGCTCAGGATCACAAGCGTGCCCTGGACGGCGATCAGGGACTGAATACGGGCGGAATGGGAACCTTCTCCCCCAGTCCCTTTTATACAGAAGAAGTAGATAAGTTCTGCAAGGATCACATTTACCAGGCGACCGTAGACGCCATGCGCGCGGAAGGAAGAGAGTTCAAGGGCGTTATCTTCTTCGGACTGATGCTGACCCCGAAGGGACCGCGGGTACTGGAATACAACGCAAGATTTGGCGATCCGGAGACCCAGGTGGTTCTGCCGAGAATGAAGACCGACATCGTGGACGTCTTTGAGGCCTGCATCGACGGCACTCTGGATCAGATTGACCTGGAATTCGAGGACAATGCGGCAGTCTGCGTGGTACTGGCTTCCGGCGGCTACCCCGTGGCCTATGAAAAGGGCTTCCCCATTCACGGACTGGAGAACTTTAAGGACAAGGACGGCTACTATGTGTTCCATGCGGGAACCAGGCAGGCAGACGGACAGATTGTGACAAACGGCGGCAGAGTCCTGGGCGTTACGGCGGTAGGCCCGGATCTGAAGACAGCCCGCGCCAACGCCTATGAGGCAGTGAAGCTGGTAAGCTTTGAAAAGGCCTTCTGCAGAAGCGATATCGGAAAAGCCATCGACGAGGCATAAGAACAGAATATGCATGATAAAGACGGGAGCGGAAAAACCAATGTCCCGTCTTTTTTACTTGCTATTTTGGTATAAGTATGCTATATTACTATGTAGTAACATAATAACAATACAAGAAAAGGAGAAGACATGTATACGGGAGAAACAATTACAAGGGAAGAGTTGTGCCGCACGTTTGATCATTCAAATCTGAAAGCATATGCAGATGAGGCGGCATTCAGAAAGCTCTGTGAGGAGGCAAAAGAGAATCATTGCGCGATGGTGGCAATTAATTCAGGTCCGACCGCGTTGTGTCACAAGCTGCTGGAGGGAACGGATATTCATGTGGGGGCTGCCATATCATTTCCATTGGGGCAGACTACCATAGAAGAAAAAGTGCATGAAACACAGGAAGCTATCAGAAACGGCGCAGATGAAATTGATTACGTATTAAATGTGGGAGAAGTAAAAAACGGAAATTACAATTATATCCGGAAAGAAATGGAAGCAATTGTAGGGGTATGCAGAAATGAGCACGTTATTTCAAAAGTAATTTTTGAAATCTGCTATCTGACAGAAGAGGAAATTATCCAGATAGCAAAAATTGCGAAAGAGGTAAAGCCGGATTTTGTAAAAACAAGCACGGGATTTGGTACGGGCGGAGCAACTGTAGAAGCGGTAAAATTAATGAAACAAACCGTTGGTGATGAGATAAAGGTAAAGGCCGCAGGCGGAATCCGTTCCTGGGCAGATTGCAAAGCGATGCTGGACGCCGGCGCAGAACGGATAGGAACAAGCAGTACGCTGAAAATTTTAGAAGAATTTGATGCGGAGCGAAAAAAGGAGAACTAGAATGAAAGAGTATCTGCTGGCACATGATTTGGGAACATCTGGAGATAAAGCCACTCTTTTTACAACGGAAGGAGAACTGGTGGATTCTGAAATAGAAAGCTATCCGGTTCACTACTATAACGGAAACTGGGCGGAGCAGGACGCAGAAGACTGGTGGAACGCATTTTGTGCTTCGACCAGAAAGCTTCTGGCGCGTACGGACATTCAGCCGGAACGAATCCGGGCAGTCAGCTTCAGCGGTCAGATGATGGGCTGCCTGTGTGTGGACAGGGAAGGAAAACCGCTTCGTCCCTCCATTATCTGGGCCGATCAGAGAGCACAGCAGGAAGCGGAGGAAATCGAAAAAGCAATCAGTCAGTGGGAATATTATCAGATAACGGGACATCGGAATACGGCGTCTTACGGCATCCAGAAGCTGATGTGGGTGAAAAAGCATGAACCTGAAGTATACCGGAATACGTATAAGATGTTGAATGCAAAGGATTTTATGGTGCAAAAATTAACGGGAGTATTTTGTACGGATTATTCGGATGCAAATAGCTGTGGGTTTTTCGATTTAAAAAAGCTGGATTGGTCAGAGGAGCTTCTGAAATTATCGGGAATCGACCGAAGTAAGTTGCCGGATGTGAAGCCGTCCACGTTTTGCGCGGGAAAAATCACAGAGGAGGCGGCGCGGCAGACCGGGCTTACAAAGGAAACAGCGGTAATCATAGGCGCGGGAGACGGAGTGGCTACGAATGTGGGAGCCGGATCGGTCAGCAGTGGAAAGACATTTTGCTGTATGGGAACATCCGCATGGATTACAACCACCAGCGAACAGCCGCTTCTGGATCCCCAGATGCGTACCGTAACCTGGGCACATATGGTTCCCGGTTTATATGCGCCGAACGGAACCATGCAATACGCAGGCGGTTCCTACAGCTGGCTTAAGGGTTTCCTGAATCCCGAAAAAAAGGAAGGGCAAGGCTCTGTTTATGAAGAGATGAACCGGGAAGCAGAAAAAAGCAGTCCGGGCGCGGGAGGAGTAACCTTCCTGCCTTATCTGCTGGGAGAGAGGGCGCCCAGGTGGGATCCGGACGCCAAAGGCTGTTTTTATGGAATTCAGGCAGATACCACAAGAAATGACATGATTAGAAGTGCAGTGGAAGGTGTAGTCTATAATCTTTCGCTCATTTTGGATATCCTGAAGACACAGATGCACATAGAGGAAATAACCGTACTGGGAGGCGGGGCAAAAGGAGAAATCTGGCGGAAAATCATGGCAGATGTATGGGAGACCCAAATCATCGTTCCGGAGCTTCTGGATGAAGCCGGAGCCATGGGGGCAGCGGTAAATGCAGGAGTTGGAGCAGGAATTTTTAAGGATTTTTCTGCCATAGAACGATGTCAGAAAATAAAATATATACAGCAGCCGGATTTACAGCATCGAAAAGAATATCATGCGGCAAAAACAAGATTTAATGAAGTGTATGAAGCAATGAAAGGAATAGAACACGCGTATGAAAAATTATGAATTAAGAAATGGAGTCAGCATCCCGGAAATCGGATACGGAACCTGGAAAACGCCGGATGGGGAAACCTGTGAAAAGGCCGTTGAAACAGCGATCAGGCTGGGATATCATCACATTGATGCGGCAAGGGTATACGGAAATGAGGAGAGTGTGGGAATCGGTATTAAGAATTCAGGGATTGCGAGGGAAGAGCTCTTTCTGACCGGAAAAGTCTGGAATAGCGATCGCGGATATGGACGGACGATTAGAGCGTTCGAAAAAACATTAAAAGATTTACAGACCGATTATCTGGATTTATATTTGATCCACTGGCCTGCGTCTCCGAATCAGTATCGTTGCTGGGAAGCGTTAAACAGAGAAACCTGGGAAGCTCTGACCGATCTGTATAAGTCGGGGAAAGTAAGGGCGATTGGCGTGTCGAATTTCCGAAGAAATCACCTGACGCCGCTTTTAGATGCAGAGGTAATTCCTATGGTAAACCAATTGGAGCTTCATCCGGGAATGGTTCAGGCAGATATTGTCTCTCTGTGCCGAGAGCATCAGATCCTGCTGGAAGCGTACAGTCCTCTGGGAAATGGAAAATTACTGAATTCGGAGGAGCTTTCCGGGATGGCAGAGCACTATGGAAAAACGCCGGCGCAGATTTGCATTAAATGGAATCTGCAGCATGGTTTCCTGCCGTTGTCGAAATCTGTAAATGAAGATAGAATGCGGGCGAATCTGGAGGTTGAGGATTTTGGAATTACAGAAGAAGATATGAGAAAGCTTGATGTTTTGGAAGGCTTTGCCGACGGAAATGATCCGGATAAAGTTCCGTTTTAACGGAAGCTGGAAAGGATTGAAAGAAGGGGCGCCACAAAATCACCTATATGGCGGTTTTGTGACGCCCTTATTCCATAAAAGCAAGCAGAGCTTGCAAAGATGCGTACTCTTTTTTACAGATGAAAATCCAGTTGACTGAAATACTGATCAAAGCAGAAAAGAGCTGCGCCCATCATAGCATAGGGAAGGCAGAATTCCGGCGTGGACCCTCTGTCGGAAAAGCTGAAGGTGAGTTTTACCTCATATGGAAAGCCGACCATCGACCCGGAGGTCTGTCGCGGCTGCAAGCGCTGTATGCGGGAATGCGCGAACCAGGGGCTGGAGTTTGATGAAACCACGAAAAAGATGCAGGTAAACGCGGAAAACTGTTTGGGCTGCGGACGGTGTCTGGGCGCCTGCAACTTCGACGCCATCCGCTTCGTCAATGACGCGGCTACGAAGGAGCTGAACTGCCGTATGGCAGAATACGCCAAAGCGGTGGTAGACGGCCGTCCCAATTTCCACATTTCCCTGATCGTGGATGTGTCCCCCTACTGTGACTGCCATGGGGAAAATGACGCGCCGATACTGCCCAACGTGGGAATGCTGGCTTCTTTCGACCCGCTGGCCCTTGACCAGGCCTGCGCGGATCTGTGCTTAAAGCAGCAGCCCCTTCCAAACAGTGTACTTTCCGACAACATGAAGAAAGCAGGCTTCTGCGATCGTCACGATCATTTCGAAAACACGACGGTAGATTCAGAGTACAAAAGCTGCCTGGAGCATGGTGAAGAAATTGGCCTGGGAAGCAGAGAATATGAGTTGATAGAGATGTAGGCGATACAAAAAAATCCTCTTGTCCGAGATATAAAATTCCAGGACAAGAGGATTCGTATTTATTTGTTTTTCAGAAAGAGCGTAACTTCAAACTGGTTATAGTCACCGCGATAACGGGCAATAGAAAACTCAATAGGAGCTCCAACGCTATTGCAGCCGACAGATTCAAAATATTGTATAGGCTTTCCGCGTTTGATTCCCATGAGCTTTTCGTCATTTGCATTGGCTTCCACAGCTTCGACAAGACGTTTGATAAAATAGATTTCCGTGTCTGTCGAGGAAGAAAGAAGCTGGTACAGGGGAGTCTGTTTCAGATCCTGCGTCAACAGAAAGGAGCATTTGTCATAGGGAAGAAAGGTTTCTACCAGTACGATGGGGCGATTATCGGCAAAGCGTTTACGGTAGAGGTAAATAACAGGATCGCCTTCCGTCAGATTTAATTTTTCAGCAACTTTATTATCAGCAGTCCGTCGGGATAATTCTAAAATTTCCGTAGAAGGGATAGAACCAGAGCGGCGTATCTGTTCATCAAAGCTTTCAAGCTTTTGAATAAAATCCTGATTGATGGGCTTAATGGCAACAAAAGTCCCCTTGCTTTTTACGCGGTACAGGTGGCCTTCCTGCACAAGCTCTGTGATGGCCTGCCGGACAGTGGTACGGCTGATATGGAAAAAGGAGCAAATTTCAGATTCTGTGGGAATCATGCTTCCTCCGGGATAATTTCCGTTTTTTATTTCGGACAGAATCAGTTCCTTTAACTGATAATAAAGAGGAATAGGTATATCTTTCTGGATACGGTTCGATTCTAAAATCATGGCAACTCCTAAAAATGAGACGGTAATATAACGTTGAATTTTCATTATCATAACATATTTTTTCATGATTTTCTACTTATTTGAAAAACAGTAAAATTTCAATAAGCAAAATAATAACATAAAGGAGAAAAAAATGGCAGCTACAGAGAAAAAATATCAGCTTGGCACAACAGAAAATCAGGAATTCCTGCGGGAAGTAAGAAATGGACTGTTAAATTTTGGACATCTGTTCCCGTCAACGGGAGGAAGCTCTTATTATCTTGGAGACGATGGAACTCCCTGGAAAGACCGGAACCGCGAGACCTGGATCACAAGCCGTATGGCACATGTTTACAGCATTGGTTCCATATTGGGACATGAGGGAAGCGAGGCGCTGGCAGACGCGGCTCTTAAAGGGCTTCGCGGTGAGCTTCATGATGACAGGAATGGCGGCTGGTATGCTGGCCTTACAAGAGAAAATAAGATCGTCCCCACGAAGCAGTGCTACGCTCATGCATTTGTAATTCTGGCAGTTGCAGATGTAACAGAAGATGAGAATTATCGTATTCGTGCCGGCAGGATTATCGACCATGTCCTTGTGTGGGCGAAAGACAATCATTGGCGTATTCCTGAGCATTTTTCCAGCGACTGGGTACCGGATCTGGAATGCAATAAAGAGCGTCCGGACGATCCGTTTAAGCCATATGGCGCAACTCCGGGACATGGAATTGAGTGGGCAAGACTGATTACCCAGTGGGCGCTTTCTACTTATAAAGGAGATAAGAATGGTGCAGCGCTATATAGGGAAGCGGCAGAAAATCTGTATAACAGAGCGGTGGAAGACGCCTGGAATACAGACGGCGCGCCGGGAATCGTCTATACTACAGACTGGAATGGAAAACCGCTGGTACACGACAGAATGCACTGGACACTTGCAGAGGCGATTAATACATCTGCAGTACTTTACCGTGTGACTGAAAATGAGAAATATGCTGTGGATTATGCGGAGTTTATGAAATATCTGGATGAAAAAGTACTGGATCATGTACATGGTTCCTGGTTTCGCCAGTTAGATAGAGAGAATCATCTTCTGGAAACCGTGTGGCCGGGTAAATCAGACATCTATCATGCCCTGCAGGCAACTTTAATTCCGTATTATGCCCCAGGTTTATCGATTGCAGTGGCAGTGAAGAAGTCTTTGTAACTTCAACTGTTCAATACCCGGTATATGCTGATCTCCACAATCTGTCATTTGACAAGGCCTTACAATACGATTATAATGAGATCAATATTGTGAGGATAAGGGATTTTATAAACCACAAGATATATGGAGGATAAAAGCATGAAGAAGAGATACACAGGAGTTCTGGCTGCGCTGGCAGCGGGCGTCCTGATTTTCAGTACAGGCATCACCGGCGAGGCGGCCCGGACCGGAACCATTACCACGGACGGATCCCGCGTTCGCGCCACAGCCGACGCGGAGGGCCAGAAGGTGTGCTCCCTGCCTATCGATACGATGGTAGACATTACCGATGAGGCCGAGAGCGGCGGCAAGACCTGGTATCAGATCAGCTTTACGCTGGATGGCGCTCAGAAGACAGGCTGGATTCGTTCGGACCTGCTGTCTGTATCGGAGACCGAGGATCCGGCGGAGGAGCAGCCCGCGGAGAGTGAGGAGCAGCCGGAGGAAAGCGATGGCGGTGAGACCGGAAGCATTTCCGCAGGAGCTTATACCATTCAGGAGCCTGCCGAGGCGTATACGGGCGCGGATTCCATGGAGCAGACCAGCGTCAGCGTGGGGGATCAGACTTACACAGCATATCAGAGTACGGCCACGGATCAGCTCTATCTGGTCTGGGCGGCAAAGGAAGACGGCAGCACCGGCTGGTACTGGTACGATCCGTCTGAGGAGACCTTCCAGCAGGATCTGGGACAGTTTAGCCAGCAGGGTCTGGTGACTTCTCTGCAAAATGAGCTGACTACCCTGAAATCCACCACAGCGAAAAGCCTGCAGCAGCGCCTGTACATTATGATTGGCCTGGGCGTTTTGAGTGTCATTCTTCTGATTCTGACTATCGTATTCGCGGTAAAGAGCCGCAATGCGGGTTACGAATACGAGGATGATGACAATGAGGACGACGGCGACATTTCCGATGACAGTGAGGAGCAGGACGAGGAAGAGGACGACGAGTTCGAAGAGGATGAGAAGCCGAAGAAGCGCCGTGGTCTCTTTGGACGCAGAAAGCGCGATGAGGAAGAAGACGAAGACGACGAGGATGACTTCGATGATTTCGTAGAGGATGTAAAGAAAAAGCGTTCTGAGAAGTCGAAAAAATGGGCGGATGAGGACGAGGATTACAGCGGTGAGAGTGCTTACGACGACGCCGTGTACGACAAGGCAGCCTATGACGAGGAGGATCTGAGCCTGACAGCCAATCTGCCGAAGATTGATCTGAGCGCCTTGGACGAGGCGGCGGAAGAGCCGAAGAAGACGGAGAAATCGAAGGCCGAAGAACCGAAAGCAGAAGAGCCGACAGACGCGGACGACGATCTGGACATCGAAATCCTGGATCTGGACGATCTGAATTTATAATGAAATGACAGAAGAAAAGAAGGCGGGGCGCGAAAACCCCGCCTGACTTTGCAGTTACGATAGCAGACAGAAGGAAGTGATAAAATATGTTTGAAAATTATACGGACAAAGCGGCCCATGTGCTGAAGCAGGCGAAAAAGGTGTCCGCAGAGTGCGGACAGAGCTATGTGGGAACGGAGCATATCCTGATTGCGCTGCTCCGGGAAGACTCCTGCGCGGCGGCAGAGCTTCTGGCAGAGCGAAAAGTAGAGGAAAGCACAGTGCAGGAGCTGATAAGAGAGCTTATTTCCCCGGAGGGCGGCGTGGCCCTGGGGGAGCGCAGTGGCTTTACGCCACGGGCGGAAAAGGTGCTTTATGATGCGGAGCAGGAGGCAGCCCGGTTTCACGAGGAGAAGACCGGAACCGAGCACATCCTGATTGCCATGCTCAAAGACGTGGAATGCGCGGCCAGCCGTCTTCTGAACACCATGGAGGTCAATGTGAAGGAGCTGTACTCCGCCCTTCTGGATTCCATGGGAAGAACCGGCCAGATATATCGGGAGGAAGCGGCCCGCAGCGCCAGGATGCAGGGAAGAGGAACGCCGACCCTGCATCAGTATACGAGGGATCTGACCTTTCTGGCCTTCGAGCATAAGCTGGAGCCCTGTGTAGGACGGGATCAGGAGATCAGCCGTCTGATTCAGACCTTAAGCCGTAAAACCAAGAACAACCCCTGTCTCATCGGTGAGCCGGGCGTGGGCAAGACCGCTATTGTAGAAGGACTGGCCCAGCGGATTGTGGATGGAGCCGTACCGGATTCCGTGCGGGGCAAGCGGCTTCTGACCCTGGATCTCTCCGGTATGGTGGCAGGCACCAAGTACCGGGGTGAGTTCGAGGAGCGTATTAAAAATGTCATGGACGAGGTGCGGGGCGCAGGGGATATCCTGCTCTTTATCGACGAGCTGCACACGCTGATCGGCGCAGGCGGCGCGGAAGGAGCCATGGACGCAGCCAACATCCTGAAACCGGCGTTGTCCCGGGGAGAGCTTCAGATCATCGGCGCAACCACCGTAGAGGAGTACCGCAAGCACATTGAGAAGGACGCGGCCCTGGAGCGCAGGTTCCAGCCCATTACCGTGGAGGAGCCCACTGAGGAAGAAACCATCGAGATTCTGAAGGGCATCCGGAAGAGCTATGAGAAGCATCATCAGGTGACCATTACCGACGCGGCCCTGGAGGCGGCAGCGAAGCTGTCCAAGCGCTATATCAGCGATCGGTTCCTGCCGGATAAGGCCATTGATCTGATGGATGAGGCAGCAGCCAGAGTACGGCTTGGGGATACCCGGACAATGGAGGCGACGGCAGAGCTGGAGCGGGAGAGCGACGAGCTGCTGGCGGAGATCGAGAAGGCTATCCGGGAGCAGGATTTTGTCCGGGCAGCGGAGCTTCGAACCGAACGTCTGACCCTGGAAGAAAGGCTGAAAAAAGAGCATGCCAGGATGAAGCGTGTCCGCAGCCGCAAGGCCCTGACCGTCGGCGAAAATGAGATCGCCCAGATTGTGGCGGACTGGACGAAGATTCCGGTCAACAGGCTTACTGAGACGGAGACTCAGCGTTTACAGAAACTGGAAAAAATATTACACAAGCGCGTTATTGCGCAGGAGGAAGCAGTTACGGCGGTAGCAAAGGCAGTGCGGAGAGGCCGGGTAGGCTTACAGGATCCAAACCGGCCCATTGGATCCTTTTTATTCCTGGGCCCCACCGGCGTGGGCAAGACGGAGCTTTCCAAGGCTCTGGCGGAAGTATTATTTGGCCGGGAAGAGGCCATGATCCGAGTGGACATGTCCGAATATATGGAGAAGCACAGCGTCTCCAAGCTCATCGGAGCGCCTCCCGGATATGTGGGCCACGACGACGGCGGCCAGCTGTCCGAGAAGGTACGCAGGAATCCCTACACGGTGATTTTGTTCGATGAGATTGAGAAAGCACACCCGGATGTGTTCAATATCCTTCTGCAGGTGTTGGACGATGGCCGGATTACCGATTCCCAGGGACGGACCGTGGACTTTAAGAATACGGTTATCATCATGACCTCCAACGCGGGCGCCGGATCCATCATTTCCCCGAAGCGGCTGGGCTTTGCGGCGAAGGATGATGAAAAGCAAAATTATGAGGCGATGAAGAACAGCGTCATGGAAGAGGTGCGCCGGATGTTTAAGCCGGAATTCCTGAACCGTATTGATGAGATTATCGTATTCCATGCCCTGAATAAGGAGCAGATGAAGGAAATCGTGTCGATTCTGTTCAAAGACCTGATTAAGCGCTGCAAGAACCAGATGGGTATCTCACTGAAGGTGCGTGACAGTGTCAAAGGCCATATCGTGGACACGGCCTACGATGTGAAATACGGTGCGCGTCCCTTAAAGCGGGCCATCCAGACCAGGGTGGAGGATCCGTTGGCTGACGAGATCCTGTCCGGACATGTAAAGCAGGGCGATGACGTCGTGGTGACCATGCGCAAAGGTGTGATTGCGTTTACTGTACACACATCATAATTCCGCGAGGTATATTCCTGTACACTTTGTGTACGGGAATAAAAATTACTCTGGAAATGCGAAGCGGAATCGTATATAATCATGTATATCAAAAACGGCGCCGCAACGGGCGGCCGGGAGATAAGATTAAACATAAGATCCACTAGGAGGACAAAAGAGATGGCAGCAGTAAAAGAATTGATCCGTGCAGAGGCAGACGGAAGTATCAGCTTTGGAGACTACGAGCTGGCTTCCAAGACAAAGAAGCAGGATTTTGAATATCAGGGAGATTTGTATAAGGTTAAAACCTTCCGTGAGATTACCAAGCTGGAGCGCAACGACCTGTTCGTATACGAATCCGTACCGGGAACCGCTGTAGAGCATTTTAAAGTAACTGCGGACAGCGTGGAATTTCAGGTTGAAGGACCGGAAGACGCGCAGATTACCCTGGGGATGGAGGATGACACCGAGTACCTGACCGTTGTAGACGGCGTCAGCGCAGGAGCCATTACCACAGGCCTGGGCGGCAAGCTGGTCTTAAGCGTAGAGCTGGGCGGCAAGGCTGCTGTCACAGTAGAGATTAAGAAGGCATAAGAACATGATTCAGGAGTGAACATGGCAAAGGGAAAGACCTCTACGGTATTCTTCTGCCAGAGCTGCGGATATGAGTCACCCAAATGGATGGGGCAGTGTCCGGGCTGTCGGGAATGGAATACCTTTGTAGAAGAAACGGTAGAAAAGAAAAGTGCCGCGAAGGCACATGAGAGAAGGGCAGCCGGTGGTCCGGTCTGCCTTTCTTCGATTGAGACGAAGGATGAGGAAAGGGTAACCACCCGGATGCAGGAGCTTGATCGGGTGCTGGGCGGCGGTATCGTGCCCGGTTCTCTGGTTCTGGTGGGCGGCGATCCCGGCATCGGAAAGTCCACCCTGCTCTTGCAGGTGTGCCAGAAGCTGGCGGATGACGGGCATGAGGTGCTGTATATATCCGGTGAGGAGTCGCTGAAGCAGATTAAGCTGCGGGCCGAGCGCATCGGGCAGTTTTCCGATAAGCTCCGGCTGTTCTGCGAGACGAATCTGGAGCTGATCGGCGATACCATCCGAAACAGTAAGCCGGAGGTGGTCATCATTGACTCCATTCAGACCATGTATAATGAGGACGTGAGCTCTGCCCCGGGCAGTGTGTCCCAGGTACGGGAGTCCACGTCAGTGCTGATGCAGCTGGCCAAGGGCCTGGGCATTTCCATTTTCATCGTGGGCCATGTGACCAAGGAAGGTACGGTGGCGGGTCCCCGTGTGCTGGAGCATATGGTGGATACGGTGCTGTACTTCGAGGGCGACCGGCATGCATCCTATCGAATCCTGCGGGCTGTGAAGAACCGTTTCGGATCGACCAATGAGATCGGCGTCTTTGAAATGCGGGAGACGGGCCTGACGGAAGTTGAGAACCCTTCTCAGTTTATGCTGAATGGTCGCCCCGAGGAGGCGTCCGGTTCTATTGTGGCCTGCTCCATGGAGGGCACGCGGCCCATCCTGCTGGAGATTCAGGCCCTGGTGGCCCGAAGTCAGCTGGCCATGCCGCGGCGTACCGCCGCCGGTATGGATTACAACCGGGTGAGTCTGTTGCTGGCGGTGCTGGAGAAGCGGCTGAATCTCCATCTCTCCGGCAGCGACGTCTATGTGAATATCGCAGGCGGCATCCGCATCAATGAGCCCGCCATCGATCTGGGCGTGGTGCTGGCTATCGTATCCAGCAGCCGGGACCGGGCCATTGATGAGAAAGTCCTTGCCTTCGGTGAGGTGGGCCTAAGCGGCGAGGTCCGCGCTGTCAGCCAGGCCGCCCAGCGGGTCCAGGAAGCGAAGAAGCTGGGCTTCACCACCGTCATTTTGCCGGAGGTCTGCCGGGAGCAGATCGGTGAAGTGAAGGGTGTGCGGCTCATCGGTGTCCGCAGCGTCGGGGACGCGGTGCAGGCGATTTCGTAAGGAAATAAGATTTCAGTTTCTCAGAGATTTCATTTCCAATAAAAATAGCAGAAAAAAACCTGCAGGACGTGAAGTCCGGCAGGTTTTTTTATTCATGGAAATATTAAAGGTATTTTGGGTAATTGAAAATTAAGCTATTTTTTCTTTTACAATCAATATTGCACGAGAATTTAACAAACTGGAAGTTATCGATATACATTCTTCTGTCATAGATGTATAAAGATTTTGCACAGTTTTTTTCATAAAACCTATTCTGCTTTTCAACTTCTGTGATATAATACTTTATTATAAAAATTTCCATGGACAATAATGAGGTGGACCAAGTGAAAAAGAAAACACTTGTGCCTCTTATCACTTTTTTACTGGGCATATGCCTTATTAGTTTGATTGTATACAAAACAGACACCCACGAAAAAGAGCAGAGACACATAACAGCACAATTAAACGTAGCCACCTATGGCGAACGAATAAAGAATGAAATTACAAATGGAATTGAGATCACAGATACCTTGAAGCAAATCTTAATAAGTGAAGATGGCGAAATCCATCAGTTTGAAACAGTTGCAGGAAATCTTATGTCTGATTCTATTGAAAGTGTACAGCTCGCTCCTAATGGTGTTGTTACAGATATTTATCCGGCTAATGGAAATGAGGCAGGTAAGAT
>NZ_JBOKYU010000033.1:0-27458 GCF_051972735.1 Laedolimicola sp.
TGCGGAATCACCTTCTCTACGCCGGCGTTCAGAACGATCTCCATGATCTCGCGGAAGTTATCCAGGTCGATACCGCCGGTCGGCTCCATGATGAAGTGGTTTCTTGCACAAGCCTCAGCTACAGCCTTCATCTCATCCTTGCACTTCAGTCCGCCCATGGGGAAGTACTTGATGGAGTTTCCGCCCATCTCCTTGATCATGGCGATAGCGGTATCTACCGGAACGATAGCCGGCTCCGCGCACTCCTTGGACAGCGGGCCTGTGGAAATCTTCACGTAGCCAACCTTGCCACAGGGAGCGCACATGGAGTTCAGATGAATCTCATCAGTTCCCAGGTTCGCTCTGGTCCAGCCTACAGCGCAGAATGCCTGGTTGAAATGATTTGCCTTTACTTCCTTTGCGATCTCAGCTACTGCTCTCCACTGCGCCGGGTTTCCGCCGCCCAGACCTACGGAAAGGTTGCCCTCCAGTACGTCCATGTACTTCTTCATATCTTCTACTGCGCTCGGTACATCCGGATAATTTGCGGACAGAACGCCTACAGCCACATACTTCTCAGCTGCCTCGTAGATCTCCTTTGCGTTCTCCAGGCTGCCGCCCAGCACGTTTAAGCATACTCTGCCATTATAATAATTTAATCCCATTTTTATGCCTCCATAATCTCTTTCAGTTTCGCAACGATCAGTTCCTTATCGCCCTCAACCAACGGTCTCGGGTCAAAATCCAGGCTTCCCAGACTCATAAATTCCGTACGGCAGTGGATAGTCGGCGTACCGGCCTTCAGCTTGCCCTCCAGCTCTGTGGCGGTCATGCCGGCCTTCTCCGGGTCAACGAATACACGCGCACGGAAAATCGCCCGTCCGGCCTCGTCCTGAATCTTCTGTGCCTTCAGGTTCGGGATCTGGTTGATCTCGTCCACCAGCCAGTCCACAATCTTGACATTTTTCGCCACCTCAGCCTGCTTGTCCTTGTTCTCATACTGCTCCAGAGCTGCCAGCAGTCCCATGATGGCCTCTTTTCCCACCTTCATGGCACGTCCTACACCGTGATACTGCTTCTTAATATAGGAAATGAGCTCTTTCTTACCGGTGACAAAGCCGGATGTAGTTGCTTCCAGAGCCTTGGCACCGCTGTAGCATACCAGGTCGGCGCCCATGGCGATGTACTTGCGGAAATCCTCCTCCGCCGCGGCGTCTACCATCAACGGCAGGTTGTGGCGATGGGCGATGTCGATCATGGTCGGCAGATCCAGCATGCCCTTCTGTACGCAGTGATGGCTCTTTACGTAGAGCAGCGCAACCGTCTTCTCATTGATTAACTCTTCCACATCTTCTACGACTACTTCCGTCGCACAGCCTGCCTCCACGGGCACGCCGCCGCCCAGACGCAGCATGGTCTCGATGGGCGCGTTAAAATTGATGACATGACCCTTCTGAAGAATAATCTCATTGGCCAGTCCGGTGGAATCCGGCAGACGATCCATGATTGTCTTCTTTCCCTTGGAAATCATTCCTGCTACAGAAAGGGCAATGGCCGCAGACGCGCATACGGTTGGGCAGCTGTCCTCGCCGCCGGTATACTGAGAGATAATCTCTCCGGCCTTATCCATCAAATCTTCTACTACTACATAGGACTGTCCGCCCGCTACGGCTGCCTTGGCCACCTTGTCGCTGATGGTGGATACGCCCAGCACCGTCACGCGGCCACTGGCATTGACGACCCGCGGAAGTCCGATTTCTTCATAAACTGTCATTCTGTCTCCTTGTGATAGGTTTCTATCAATAAATCATGAATAAAGAGGAAAATGCCGCTCAATCAGTTTTATGATCTTGCGGCACCTCCTTGAACTATATTGGAAAGTAATTGTATCTGTAAGTTATTGTACCGACAGGTATCGGCCGCCGTTTAGAAGATTCCCAGTAGGGATGTGATAACGGAGATGACAACAACGGACAGAAGAATCTTGGTGTAATGAGGTCCCTTTTTGCGCAGGTAAGCATAGATAATGAATACAGCTGCAAGAGGAAGCAGACCCGGAGCTACCATATCCAGGACATCCTGAACTACGACAGTGCTTCCACCGGAGAAGCTGAAGCTCAGCGGTGTGGACAGAGTAACGTAGCTTGCGGACAGCGCGCCCATCATGGTCAGACCGATAACATTTGCGGTAAAGATGATATTCTTCATACGTCCGCCGTGAAGCAGAGATACGATGGATTTCTTACCAAGTGTGTATCCCTGATGAATCAGGTAGTAAGAAATAAGAATCGTGATCAGCGGGTACAGAATCAGCGGCATAATTCCACCGAACGCAGAACCGTTGGATGCGAACGGAAGGAAGATGGAGAAGATAATCGGCATAACCGCTGCCCAGATAATAGCATCACCCATACCTGCAACAGGTCCCATCAGACCTGTCTTAATACCGGTGATAGCGTCATCTGTGATATTCTCACCGTTGGCCTTCTGCTCCTCCATGGAGATTACAATACCCTGGATAATAGCACCGAGGATACCCTCTGTGTTGAAGAATACCAGATGTCTCTTCAGAGCAGCACTCAGCTCTTCGTCAGTGTCATACAGTTTCTTCAGAACCGGGGTCATGGATGCACAGAAGACAAGGCTCTGAAGACGCTCGTAGGAGTTGGAGAGCTCTGCACCGGCATAGTAGATCCACATGGACTTGGTAATATCTTTTTTCGTCAGTTTCTTAGCGGGAACTGCGGGAGTTTCCTGAGTCATCTTTGTCTCTTCCATGGTAATTAAGCCTCCTCCTCTTTCATTTTGAACAGACCCATCAGCAGAGCTGCGCAGGTGGCGAAGATAGCAACTGCCATGGTTCCAAGGTTAAGATACATAACGGCGAAGAAACCGATAAGGAAGAACGGAATCAGATTCTTCTTTCCGATAACAGTCAGTGTGATAGCGAAACCAAGTGCCGGCAGGATACCGCCCATGATTTCGAAAGAGTGAGACAGCCAGGTCGGCAGAATCTCGATAAGCTTCTGAGCTACGGATACTCCGAAGTAATCAATGATGAATACGATCGGGAAACGGATGATGAAGCCTGCGATGGACGGATACAGGAATGCTGCACGCATAATTCCTTTTGTATCAGCCTTCTCTGCGTAGCTGTCAGCCATATGTACCCAGAAAGCGTTGGTGGTTCTTCTCAGCTGGTCAACGAATACGCCGAGAACGCCGAACGGGATAGCCAGAGCAATTGCAGTCTCAGTATTCATTCCGGCAGCCACGCCAAGCGGGATGGCGATACAGCCAGCCAGAGCCGGGTCGCTCGGTACATTTCCACCCGGGGTAGAAGTAACGCCCAGGTATACAAGCTGAAGACCGGCGCCGATCATCATGGACTGTGCCATTTCTCCGGTGATTAATCCAACAAATACAGCGATGGTAACGGGCTGCAGCAAAGCGGAGGACAGGGTATAGCCCAGACGCAGACGGCAGAACCAGTAGTAACAGCCCATAAAAATTGCTATTCCTAAAACACTCATAATTACACTCCTTCGTATGTGATTGAAACGTTAAAAAGTTATTTGTAACGCTTTAAGATATCGTCAAGCTTCATCGGAGTATCCTCCGGAATGGTCTGGAAGATAATGTCAGCTCCCTTGCCCTTCAGGTACTCCAGGGTTTCCACATCCGGATCGTCCAGTGTGATATTCTGGAACACAACCTTGCGGTTCGGTGCGCCGCCCAGGCCGCCGACCTGAATCTGCGGAACGGTAACACCGCCGTCATAGACCTGTTTCATGGATTTGAGATCCGGAAGCAGCAGCAGAACCTTTCCGGCGCCGAACTGATCTTCGTTCCAATGCTTGATGGTATCCTCAATACCGTAGCACTCTACCTTAACTCCTGCGGGAGCGGAAAGCAGATAAATCTGAAGCATGAATTCATCAGCTGCCAGTTCGTCGCTTACGACAACGATTTTGTTGGCGGAAGACTGATTAACCCATTTTGTCATAACCTGTCCGTGAATCAGACGGCTGTCTATTCTGCATAATACAATGTCTGCCATAATTATCTCTCCTTTTTCAGTGATTGTTCTACTTCTTCAATAACATCTTTTACGGCATCTTTTCCAGACTGCAGCACTGCGTCACAGTTTACTGTGCCGGTAAAAGTGATTTGTGAGCACGCTTCCAGAAGCATGGGGGCATTCAGACCGGAATATACTTTGATATGAAAATCGCGGCCCAGCTTAGCGCCCACATTGGTGGTCGTTCCGCCGAATACATCGGTGAGAATGATGGAGCCTTCCGGCAGTTTTTCCACTTCTGCTTTGACCTTTCCTAGGTACTCGGGAAGTGTCATTTCGGGAAGCAGGGGAACTTCGCTTACGAAGTCTACAGCGCCGAGAATCATCCGGACGCCCTTTACCAGTGACATGCCCCAACCACCATGCGTCAGCAGTAAAATCTGAGGTTTGTTATCCACTTTCGTAACTCCTTTACTTAGTATTACAAGTGTGAAATGGCCATTTCTGTATTGCAGTTGAATTGTAGCACACTACAAAACGAAATTCAATATGGTAGTAAAACTTTGTATAAATTGACGAACAATGTAGTTTACTACAAAAAATGGAAAATGGATCCAGAAGGAAATATAAAAGGGGAATACAGGAATACTTTGAAAAAATGCGGTGTTTATGATATGCTAAAAAGAAAATGTGTTTTTTTGAAAAATGAAGGAGCAGAGAAAGGATGAAAGAGCGGAAAAACGGGCTTTTTTCCGTCATGTCGCGGATTGAGGGAATGTCGAACCAGTTTACAAAAACAGACTGGAAAATCGTTCAATATATGAAGGAAAACATGCAGGAATTTGTCTCCTGCAGCGCTCAGGATCTGGCGACCCAGATTGGAGTGTCTGACGCCAGTGTTATACGATTTGCACAAAAAGTGGGATTTTCGGGATTGAATGAATTTCGCTACATTTTGCAAAGCGAGCTGGAGCGGGAGAACACAATTATCAATCAGAATTCCTATACATCCCTGATGCATGATTACAATACCCTGACGGAGACGCTTTTTAAATTTACGAAGCCAGAGTATGTGGACTTGCTGCGGAAAAAAATGCTGAAGGCCAGACGGATTTTTATTGCCGGAGTAGATTCCAATAAAAATATCGTAGAGCTGGCCGTACATAAATTCATGTTTCTGGGACTGGATGTGAGGGCGATTACCACATATGACACGTTGAAACTGTTTGCAAATCTTGCCACAAAGGATGATTTGTTTATCGTAATTACCCTGTCGGGTGCGCGTCAGCTCCTGGCGGATGCCCTGGGACGGATCGTGCAGAATGACAGCTATCTGGTAGTGATTTCCAATTATGAACGTTCGTTGTGTTCTGCCTATGCGGATCTGACTTTTTTGATTCCGAAGACCAATCTGTTGGAAAACCATGATACCATTACCAGAGAAATCTTTATTCTCATGCTGTTTGATATCATCTTCCTGAATGTGCTGAAGGAGGATGAGGCTTCCTATGAAGCCTTTCAGAAGATTGCACCGTTTTCCCGTGAGAATCAGAAGGATAACGATAGCTATTAGAAAAGAATGTTTATTCAGAAAAGAGAAAGTTTATGATATTTGAAAGTCACGCACATTATGACGACGAAGCCTTTGATACGGATCGGGAGGAAATTCTGGACCGGTGTCAGAGAGATGGGATAGAGTATATTGTAAATGTAAGCGCAAGTCTTGGGACAGTGAAAAGTACGTTGGCGCTGGCGGAGCGGTATCCGTTCATGTACGCGGCGGTGGGCGTTCATCCGGATGAGGTGGGCGAGCTGAATGAGGAGAATTTCGCCTGGATGGAAGAGCAGTGCCGGAATCCAAAGACTGTGGCGGTGGGCGAGATTGGCCTGGATTATTACTGGGATAAGGAAAATCATGATCTGCAGAAGAAGTGGTTCCGGGCGCAGATGGAGCTGGCGAAACGGACAGGCCTTCCGATGATTGTACACAGCCGGGAGGCGGCTGCGGATACACTGGAGGAGATTAGGGCTGCGCAGGACGAGCGGCTGCGCGGTGTGATTCACTGCTTTTCCTATTCGCCGGAGATGGCCGATGAGTATCTGAAGATGGGATATTATATCGGCGTCGGTGGCGTGGTCACCTTTAAGAACGCGAAGAAGCTCAAAGAGGTGGTAAAAATGCTGCCTCTGGATCGGATCCTGCTGGAGACGGACTGCCCGTACCTGGCGCCGGAGCCCAACCGGGGCAAGCGGAATTCGTCGCTGAATCTGCCCTATGTGGCGGCGGCCATCGGAGAGCTGAAGGGATTGGATGCGGACGAGGTGATCCGAGTGACAAATGAAAATGCGAAAAAAATGTACTTTGGAGGCAGAACGATATGAGCAAACCCATTCCCGCACTGGGAAACCCAAAGAATACCATCGAAATTTTAAATAAATACAAATTCGTATTTCAGAAAAAGTTCGGTCAGAACTTTCTGATCGACGAGCATGTGCTGAGCAAAATCATTCGCTCCGCGGAGATTACCGAGGATGATTTCGTTGTGGAGATCGGCCCGGGCATCGGTACTCTGACCCAGTATCTGGCGGCGTCCGCCCGGGAGGTGGCGGCCATCGAGATTGACGATGCGTTGATTCCGATTTTGAAGGATACCCTGAGTGCTTACGATAATGTGACAGTTATCCATGAGGACGTGCTGAAAGTAGACTTATGTAAACTTGCGGAGGAGAAGAATGGTGGAAAACCCATCAAGGTGGTGGCAAATCTGCCCTATTATATTACGACGCCGATTATCATGGGCTTATTTGAAAATCATGTGCCGGTGGAGAGTATCACCATCATGGTGCAGAAAGAGGTAGCGGATCGGATGAAGACCGGCCCGGGCTCCAAGGATTATGGCGCGTTGTCCCTGGCCGTACAGTATTACGCGAAGCCGGAGCTGGTAGCCAATGTACCACCCAACTGCTTTATGCCAAGACCCCGGGTGGGCTCGGCGGTAATCCGTCTGACCCGTCATACGGAGGTTCCAGTGGAGGCGGAGGACGAGAAGCTGATGTTCCAGATTATCCGCGCCTCCTTCAACCAGCGCAGAAAGACCCTGGTCAATGGCCTCGGTAATGCGCCGGAGCTGCATATCCCGAAGGAAATGACCACAGAGGTATTGGAGGAGATGGGCTTAAGTGCCAGCGTGCGCGGCGAGGCGCTGACATTGGCACAGTTCGCGGAGCTGTCCAACCGCATTCTGGAAAAGAGAAAGAACGCATAGAAGAAAAATGATAAAGATAGAAGCATAGAACCGCTGATTTTCAGGCATGAATCTCCCGGGACAGGCATAGAATATTCTAGCAAACGGTAGAAAAGACTACTTTTCACAAGGAAAAAGGGAGGGATTCTATGTCTGACTATAAGCGGTTTGTCTCCTATATCTACGGATATAAGCAGGGCGAAAAGGGCGAGAGTACAGGCTTTGTGAAGGTAAATGCCAGAGGCGGGGAGTGCCGGATCTGGGTGCATGTGCGGGGATTCTACACCCATCATCAGGAGCCCTATCGGGTCTACGCCTTCAAGCAGAAGAAGGAAGGACTGGAGGGCCAGTATCTGGGCGAGCTGGAAAGCCGCAACGGTGCCCTGGAATGGGACGGTGTGACGAAGACGGACAGCCTGATGGGCGGCTTCAGCCTGGAGGAGAGCCGTGGCATCTACATAGAAGGCGGCAATCGGATCTATGCCGCAGAGTGGGATGATTATCCGGTGGATGTGGAGCGGTTTGTGGCGGCGGGAGAGAAAAAGAAGATCGCGCCGCCTGTCAAAAAGGAAAAGACTACAGGAGCTTTGGAAAATAAAGCGGAACGGGTGATTCCCTGGCAGCAGGCGAAGCCGGATATCAAAATCGTAGTTCAGAACAGGGACAATACGCCTGCCACTTCGCTGGCGGTTGATCTCCAGACCGAGCTGGACCGCCGCGCGACGGCCCTCTATGCGGCAGATCTTCCGATGGACGCACCGGAACCGGGGCTGGAATCAGAAAAATCGGAATCCAAAACCGAAAAAGCAGAGACATCGTCCGAGAAAACGGAAAATCCAGAAAGCTATAAAAGCCCGGAAAAGCAGCCTCCTGTCGACCCTAAGGAAGAACAATGGGAATATCTGGTGAATCATTTCCCGGTCATGCGCTATCAGGATCGAAACGGCGGCGTAATCTCCAGCATCCGCCTGGGCAGCCGGGACTTAAACCGCGTCCCCAGAGACAAGTGGGAGCTTGGCAACAACAGCTTTTTGCTCCACGGCTTCTATCAGTATAAGCATTTGTTGCTGCTGCGCCGTGAGACTGAGGACTATATCGGATACTACCTGGGGGTACCAGGCGTCTACAACGAACGTGAACAGATGCTGGCGTCCATGTTTGGTTTTGAAGAGTTCCGTCTGATGAAGGGTCAGGAGACCAGAGACGGCAGCTTCGGCTACTGGTGCCGGACCCTGCGGTGAGAAACGGTGAGTGAACCGGCATAGGGCAGTTTCGAGAAAATCAGATTTAGCGAAGGAGAGAAAACTGCATGACAGCAGATGAAAAATACATGAAAGAGGCCCTGCGGCAGGCGAAAAAGGCCGAGGCACTTCTGGAAGTGCCCATCGGCTGTGTCATCGTTCAGAACGATAAAATCATTGCCAGAGGCTATAATCGAAGAAATACAGACAAAAACACCTTATCCCATGCGGAGCTGAATGCCATCCGCAAGGCCAGCAAAAAGACCGGCGACTGGCGGCTGGAGGACTGCACCATGTACATCACCCTGGAGCCCTGCCAGATGTGCGCCGGGGCCATCGTCCAGGCCCGGATGGGCCGTGTAGTCATCGGAGCCATGAACCCGAAAGCAGGCTGCGCCGGTTCCATCCTGAACCTTCTGGAAATGTCCGAATTCAACCATCAGGTGAATGTGGAACGGGGCGTATTAGAGAAAGAATGCAGCACCATGCTCAGTGAATTTTTCAAAAAGCTCCGGAAACAGAAGAAGCAGGTTGACAAAGTCAAAGATTAAAGCTATACTGAAAAAGATCGTCTGATCGGCGATCCCAAATATGTCATAAAGCTTCCGCGCAGCCGGGGATTTAGCGGTTCCCTGTACCTGCAATCCGCTACAGCAGGGGTGATGTTCTGCCCCGGACTTTATGGACAGTATGCAGCCCTTTGCAAGCAGCATAGACGCTTGGGTCTTGCGCAACAGGAATCTGTGAATCGAGTCAGGTCAGGAATGGAGCAGCTCTAAGCAGAACCTCTTGTGTGCCGCGAGGTCGCCTGAGCCGAGCCGGCTACAGAGGTAACGGTACTGTTTTCAGGGTTCAAAGCAGAACGCGCGGATTTAAAAAATAAGAAGCAGACAAAGCAATCGTATCAAAGGATACGGTTGTTTTTTTGTGCTCAAAATCTTATTGATAAAATAAATTTGAAAAAACATAAAATTGGGTCTTGTAAAATACCCCATGGGGGTATATAATGAACGCGAAACAGGGAAAGAGTAAGGAGTGAGCAGATGGAAAAAGACATGGGAAAGAACACAGAAAGCATGCAGACAGAAAAAAAAGAATGCTGCTGTTGCAGCCACAAAACCAAAGAGCGTACCGAGAAAGAATACAAGGATCTCCTGAACCGCCTGAGCCGCATCGAGGGCCAGGTCCGCGGTATCCGCAAAATGGTGGAGACCGACTGCTACTGTACCGATATCCTGGTGCAGGTATCCGCCGTCAACGCGGCCCTGAACAGCTTCAATAAAGTCCTGCTTGCCAACCATATCCGCACCTGCGTGGCGGAGGATATCCGGGAAGGCAAGGACGAAACCATAGATGAGCTGGTAACCGTATTGCAGAAACTGATGCGGTGACAGACAGCATACGATAAAAAGTCCGCCCGCTGATTTTCCGGAAAAAGGCAGGAAACAGCGAGGTGGAAATGAGGAGGCATAGATTATGAAGCAATATAACGTAACGGGCATGAGCTGTGCAGCCTGCAGCGCCCGCGTGGAAAAAGCGGTCAATAAAGTACCGGGCGTCACAGCCTGCTCGGTCAGCCTTTTAACCAATTCCATGGGAGTAGAGGGAACCGCGGAGCCGTCCGCCATCATCGCGGCGGTGGAGACAGCGGGATACGGCGCTTCCGAGAAAGGCGCGGAGAACAGCGGCGCGAAAGCGTCCGCGGCGGCTGACGACGATTTCCTGAAGGACACCGAGACCCCGAAGATTCGAAGAAGACTGATTGCGTCGCTGGTATTCCTGACGCCGCTTATGTACCTGTCCATGGGGCATATGATGTGGGGCTGGCCGGTACCAGGCTTCATGGTGGACAATCACGTAGCCATGGGCCTGGCCCAGCTTCTGCTGACGGTCATCGTCATGGTCATCAACCAGAAGTTCTTCATCAACGGCTTCAAGGGCCTGCTTCACGGCGCACCGAACATGGATACTCTGGTGGCCCTGGGCTCCGGCGCGTCCTTCGGGTACAGCACCTACGCCCTGTTCGCCATGACCGTAGCCCAGGTCAATATGGACATGGGCGGCGTTATGGCCTATATGCATGAGTTTTATTTTGAGTCCGCAGCCATGATACTGACTCTGATTACCGTGGGCAAGATGCTGGAGGCCCATTCCAAAGGAAAGACCACCGACGCGCTGAAGGGCCTGATGAAGCTGGCTCCAAAGACCGCGGTGCTGGTGCGGGACGGCGCAGAGGTCGAGGTCCCCATCGGACAGGTTCGAAAAGGCGACGTATTTGTGGTACGCCCGGGTGAAAATATACCCGTGGACGGTATCGTCCTGGAAGGAAACAGTGCAGTAAATGAATCCGCCCTGACCGGTGAGAGCATTCCGGTGGATAAAAATATGGGCGACGCCGTATCCGCGGCGACCCTGAATCAGTCTGGCTTCATCCGCTGCGAGGCCACCCGTGTGGGCGAAGACACCACCCTATCCCAGATCATCCAGATGGTCAGCGACGCGGCGGCCACGAAAGCGCCCATCGCGAAGATCGCGGATCGGGTATCCGGCGTCTTCGTACCGGCAGTTATCAGCATCGCAGCCGTGACCATTATCATCTGGCTGCTGGCAGGACAGAGCGTAGGCTTCGCGCTGGCACGAGGTATCTCCGTACTGGTTATCAGCTGTCCCTGTGCCCTGGGACTGGCGACGCCCGTAGCCATCATGGTAGGAAATGGAATGGGCGCGAAAAACGGCATCATGTTCAAGACTGCAGCATCCCTGGAGGCCACCGGCAAGACTCAGATCGTAGCCCTGGATAAGACCGGAACCATCACAAGCGGCGAACCTAAGACTACGGACATTCTCCCGGCAGAGGGCGTCGATGAGGCGGAGCTTCTGAAGCTGGCCTACACCCTGGAGAAAAAGAGCGAGCATCCGCTGGCCCGCGCCATTTTGGAGACAGGCAAAGAACGCGGCGTGGACGATACCCTGGAAGTGGCAGATTTCCAGGCTGTACCGGGCGGCGGTCTGACCGGAAAGCTGGACGGCACAGTCCTGACCGGCGGCAACCTGAAATACATTACAGAGACTGCGGAAGTTTCCGACGCAGTCCGCAAGCAGTCGGAAAGACTGGCTGAGGACGGCAAAACTCCGCTGTTCTTCGCAAAAGACGGCAAACTTATCGGAATCATTGCGGTAGCAGACGTCATCAAAGAAGACAGCTCCCAGGCCGTACGCGAGCTGCATGGCATGGGCATCCGTGTAGTTATGTTAACCGGGGACAACGAGCGCACCGCCAAAGCCATCGGCCGTCAGGCCGGTGTGGACGAAGTCATCGCCGGAGTCCTGCCTGAAGGCAAAGAGAGCGTCATCCGGAATCTGAAGAAGAAGGGCAAGGTAGCCATGGTAGGCGACGGTATCAACGATGCCCCGGCATTGACCCGCGCCGATATGGGCATCGCCATCGGAGCCGGTACGGATATCGCCATCGACGCTGCGGACGTGGTTCTGATGAAGAGCCAATTAAGCGACGTGCCCGCGGCCATCAGGCTCAGCCGTGCTACCTTACGGAACATACACGAGAATCTGTTCTGGGCATTCTTCTACAATGTCATCGGAATTCCGCTGGCAGCAGGCGTGTGGATCCCGCTCTTCGGCTGGAAGCTGAACCCCATGTTTGGTGCTGCGGCCATGAGCCTGTCCAGCTTCTGTGTGGTAACGAACGCATTGCGTCTGAATCTGTTCAAGATGCACGACGCAGGCAAAGATAAAAAAATCAAGGCAAAAGCCGATCATAAGAAGGAGGAAACAACTATGACAAAGACCATGAAAATCGAGGGTATGATGTGCGGACACTGCGAGGCTGCCGTAAAGAAAGCCCTGGAGGCAGTTGCAGGCGTAGAAGCAGCCGAGGTAAGCCACGAGGCCGGAACCGCGGTAGTTACACTGACCGCAGAGGTAACCGACGACGTCCTGAAGAAGGCCGTCGAGGACAAAGACTACAAAGTAACCGACATCCAGTAAAACATTGATGTGAAAACGGACGCCGCCCGTCTTGGATACATTGCCGTTCTCGTATCTATGTGCTATAATGAGAATCTGTATCAAGTAAGACGATAAAAGGAGCTATGAAAAATGGAATACATCTATAAAACAAAAGGCACCTGTTCTTCCAAGATCCGCCTGGACATCAATGACGGCGTAGTCACCAATGTGGTCTACACCGGCGGCTGCGACGGCAACCTGAAAGCCATCCCCCGCCTGGTGGACGGCATGACCGTGGAGCAGATCGAGGAGAAATGCAAAGGCATTCACTGCGGCTTCAAGTCCACATCCTGCGCTGACCAGCTGGCCTGCGCGGCCAGAGAGGCTTACGAAGCAGAGAAGAAGCAAAAATAAGAGCAAAGACACATTCCGGGAAAAGCCGATACAAGAAGTACGGCTTTTCCTTTTGTTTTTCCGGAAATTTCGCAAAGAAATTTGGTTTTGGGAATTGTAAAGTCATTTTATATGGAATATACTTTGGATAATACGGAAAAATCCAGAGAGAAAAGAGGGAACAGTATGGCAGAGACAGAGCTTCGGATCCGCCGGGCGACACTGGCAGACGCGGAAAGTATTTTGGATATCTACAGACCTTACGTGGAGGAAACCGTCATTACCTTTGAGTATCTGGTGCCGAGCCTGGAGGAGTTTCGGGAGCGCATCGCCCATACCCTTGAGAAATATCCCTGCATCGTGGCGGAGCAGGACAGCGGGATCGTGGGTTACGCCTGCACTGGTGTGTTCAAGGACCGGGCGGCCTACGACTGGGGCGTGGAGACGACCATCTATGTGAAGAAGGACTGCAAGCGGGGCGGCATCGGCAGGAAATTATATACAGCATTGGAAAAGGTATCGGCGGCCCAGCATATCCTGAACCTGAACGCCTGCATCGGCTATCCGGAGGTGGAGGACGAGTATCTGACCCGGGACAGCGCCCATTTTCACGAGCATCTGGGCTACCGGCTGGTGGGAGAGTTCCACAAGTGCGGGTACAAGTTCGGCCGCTGGTACGATATGATCTGGATGGAGAAACTGATCGGCGATCACACGGCAGAGCCGAAGCCGGTGGTACCGTTTCCGGAGTTGGACGAGCTGACGCTGCATAAGTGCGGCATCGAATAGGAGATGAATTTACAATGATCAGACATGCGGAAATACAGGATTTAACGGCCATCGAGGCCGTATACGCCCACGCGCGGAAATTCATGGAGGAGACCGGCAACCCGAACCAGTGGGGCAAGAACCACCCGCCCAGGGCGACGCTGGAGAACGCGATCGCGGCCCGGAAGCTCTATGTGCTGGAAGAGGACGGCGCGATTCACGGTTCCTTCTACTTTGCCATCGAGGAGGAGCCCAATTATCGGAAGATTGACGACGGCTCCTGGCTGTCCGATGTGCCCTACGGCGTGATTCATATGGTGGCCAGCGACGGCACGATTCATGGATTTTTACAGCAGATCGTGGCTTTCTGTGAGTGGCAGACGAAGCATCTGCGCATCGACACGCACCATGACAACAAGGTCATGCAGCACGTGATCGCCAAGAACGGCTTCAGCCGCCGGGGTATCATTTATCTGGTAAATGGGGACGGTTCCGCCCGCATTGCTTATGAGAAGCTGGGAGAATAAGCGGCCATGAAGCTTTTACTGACGGCGATTAACGCCAAATACATCCATTCCAACCTGGCAGTCTACAGCCTCCGGGCTTCTGCCGGATCCATCCGGGATCAGGTGAAGCTGGCCGAGTTCACGATTAATCATCGGACTGAGGAAATCCTGCGGGATATCTACCGGAAAAAGCCGGACGTGCTGTTCTTTTCCTGTTATATCTGGAATATGGTATATGTGACGGAGCTGACCGCCGAGTGCAAAAAGGTTATGCCGGGAGTGCCCATCTGGCTTGGCGGGCCGGAGGTATCCTACGACGCGGAGCAGTATCTCCGGGAGCACCCGGAGGTGGACGGGATTCTCTGCGGCGAGGGAGAAGAGAGTTTTCGGAGATTGGGAGAATGTTATGTAAACTGCGAGGCGGACGTGGAGCATTTGTTGCAGATACCGGGGCTGGTGTTTCGAAGAAATCTGACTCCTCAAAAGAAAAACGAAGAAACCGTTCCAAGTTTTACAGAGCACTCAAACAAGAGTTATGTAAACTACGAAGCGGAAGCGTGGGAGGTGGAGCAGATTCAGACGAATCCCCCGGCGCCCCTGGTGGATCTCTCCACCCTCCCCTTCCCCTATCAGGATCTGACCGACTTTGAAAACCGCATCATCTACTACGAATCCAGCCGCGGCTGCCCCTTTTCCTGCAGCTACTGCCTTTCTTCCATAGATAAGAGCGTGCGTTTCCGGAGCCTCGAACTGGTGCTGCCGGAGCTGCAGTTCTTCCTGGATCGGAAGGTGCCCCAGGTGAAATTCGTGGATCGCACCTTCAACTGCCGAAAGAGCCACGCCATGTTCATCTGGCGATACCTGTTGGCTCATGACAACGGCGTGACGAACTTCCACTTTGAGATCGCAGCGGATCTGCTGGATGAGGACGAGCTTGCGCTTATCGCGCGGATGCGGCCGGGTCTGATTCAGCTGGAAATCGGCGTCCAGTCCACGAACCCGCGGACCCTCGAAGCCATTTGCCGGAAGACAGACCTAGACGGGCTGCGGGCTGTGGTGGCGAAGGTACACGCAGGGAAAAACATTCATCAGCATCTGGATCTGATCGCGGGTCTGCCCTTCGAGGATTACGAGAGTTTCGGACGCTCCTTTAACGATGTCTACGCCATGCGGCCCGACCAACTGCAGCTTGGCTTCCTGAAGGTCCTGAAGGGTTCCCGGATGCACCGGGAGGCGGAGCAATACGGCATCGTCCGCCGGGCGCTGCCGCCCTATGAGGTCTTATGTACGCCCTGGCTGCCCTTTTCTGATGTGCTGCGCCTGAAAATGGTGGAAGAAATGGTGGAAAACTACTATAATAGTCATCAATTTGATGAGACGCTGGCTGCCCTGGTTTCCAGGTTTCCGTCGCCCTTCGCGTTCTTTGAGCAGTTGGCGGAGTTTTACGAGGAACGGCACGCGGAGCAGCGAAAGCATTCCCGGGTGCAGCGGTATGAGTTGCTGCTGGCCTTCGCGCAGAAATCATTTCCGGAGGAGGAGCAGTCCTTCCGGCAGCTTCTGACCATCGATTACTATCTGCGGGAGCGGGCCAAGGCGCGGCCTTCCTTCGCGCCCGACCAGGCGGCGTATAAGGAGCAGCTTTCAGAGATCCTGCGGCAGACAGGGAAGCAGAATCATGTGGAGGCGGTGCCCGCAGGAGACGGACAAGTCAAATATCTGGTCTTCGATTATGAGAACCGGGAACCGCTGACCCACGCCGCGAGGGTGATAGAATATAAAGAATAATAAAATCAGACTAAAACAGCGCAAACAGAAGGCTTGAAGGAATTTTAGTGCTAAGATACAGAAACAAGGCGCAATCAGCCCAGACAAGGACAGAGTATGCGCGCGGTAGTGAATGATACAACAGAACGGAGAACATACGATTATGATAAAAAACTACATCGCCCTGGATCTGGAGACCACCGGCCTTCACCCCTCCGAGGACCGTATCCTGGAAATCGGCGCGGTAAAAGTAGTGAACGGAGAAATCACGGGTCGCTATGAGACCCTGGTGAATCCGGGCATGGCCATCAGTCCCCGCATCCAGGAACTGACCGGCATCAATGACGCTATGGCGGCGACCGGAAAGGATACGAAGACAGCCATCACAGAGCTGCTGGAGTTTTGTGAAGAGCTGCCGCTTCTGGGCCACAATATCCTTTTCGACTACAGCTTCGTAAAGAAAAACGCGGTCAATCTGGGTCTGACCTTCGAAAAGGACGGCGTGGACACCCTGAAAATCGCCCGGGCGCTGCTGCCGGATCTGGAGCATAAAAACCTGCCTTACCTGTGCGCCTATTATAAAATCGAGCAGGAGCGCGCCCACCGGGCATCCGACGACGCCTGCGCGGCTATGGAGCTCTACAGGCGGCTGGCGATGGAATTTCCGGACAGCCCCGAAGAACTTTTTGCGCCAAAGCCCCTCATTTGCAAGGTAAAAAAGCAGGGTCCGATTACGCCTGCGCAAAAAGGATACTTGAATGATCTGATAAAATATCATAAAATAAGCTTAAGTGTGCAGATTGACACATTGACTAAAAACGAAGCGTCAAGAATCATAGATAAAATTATTTCCGAGCATGGGAGGATTTTAAGATGAACTGGTACGATAAGAAAAGCCGAAAAATCATTTCCACGATTATCATCGTCATCGTGGTTCTGGCCATGATACTGCCGATGCTGACCTACGCGCTGTAAGAGTCTTTCGGGCAGGAATGCATCGTGGCGGAGAATCCGGCAAAACAGGATTCTATTTTGGAAAAAAGAGGAGATATTATGAAAAAGAGACAGTTACTGACAGCGGCTGTACTTTGCGCAGCCTTTCTGGCGGGCGGCACCACTGCGCTGGCGGCTGACAATTCAGCCATTCACAGCGGCGTCTATGTGGACGGCATCGACCTGTCCGGCATGACCCGGACCGAAGCGCTGGACGCCCTGAACAGCTATGTGGATGAGATGGGCGAAGAGACGCTGACCCTGCACATCGGCGACAATGAGCTGACCCCGACCCTGAGCGAGCTGGGACTGATCAGCACCAATGAAGACGAGATTCTGGAGGAAGCCGTACAGCTTGGCAAGACCGGCAATATCATCAGGCGTTACAAGGACCGTAAGGATTTGGAGCATGAGAACAAGAATTATCAGCTGACCTGGGCGCTGGATGGCGAGCTGGTCACGGATTATGTAAACAATCAGTGCAAGAAATTTGATCAGGAGGCCGTGGATGCGACCCTGAAGCGGGAAGGCGGTTCCTTCCGGATTGTGGACGGACAGACCGGCATTGTGTTGGACGCGGACAGCTCCATTACCCTGATTACCGATTTTATAGAAAATGAGTGGGATCACACCAACGGTTCTCTGGATCTTCCGGTGGAGACCGATTATCCGAGAGGAACGGCGGAGGAACTCAGTAAGGTCAAGGATGTGCTTGGCACCTTTACCACCAGCTACAGCACCTCCGGCGCGGCCCGCTGTCAGAATATTGCCACCGGAACCGCCCATATTAACGGTACGGTGCTGTACCCGGGAGACACCTTCTCCGCGTATGAGGCAGTCAGTCCATTCTCTGAGGCCAACGGCTACGCTATGGCAGGATCTTACCTGAACGGCAAGGTGGTAGACAGTCTGGGCGGCGGCATCTGTCAGGTATCCACCACCCTGTACAATGCAGTTCTCCGGGCGGAGCTGGAGGTGACAGAGCGTTCCAATCATTCCATGATCGTGACCTACGTGGAGCCTGCGGACGACGCAGCCATCGCGGGAACTTATAAGGATTTGAAGTTTAAGAATACACTGGACGCACCGGTCTATATTGAGGGCGTAACCAGCGGCAAGCAGGTGACTTTCACCATTTATGGACAGGAGACTCGTCCGTCCAACCGGACTCTGAAGTTTGAGAGCGTCACTTTGAGTACCACGGAGCCGGGTGTGCAGATTATCGCGGACGCGGGTCAGCCCATCGGCTATATTACCCGTGAGAGCGCGCACAAGGGCGTGGTAGCGGAGCTGTATAAGCATGTCTATGTGGGCGGTAAGGAAGAGAGTGTCACCAAGGTCAATAAGAGTAACTACAAGGCGACGCCCCGGACGATTACGGTGGGTATCGCGGGCGATCCGGATCTGTCCAATGAACTGCAGGCAGCCATTGCCACCCAGGATGAAGCTACGGTCAACGCGACCCTGGCGTCCTGTGTCGCAAGAATGCAGTAAGGGATACACACAAAGGAGCGGACAGCATGAAGGTCGGAAAAGTTTCAGAGACAATTTTAAAGAGAAGTATTTTTAAGCAGATACATACGAAGCGGGACGAGGTGCTTCTGGGCGCCGGCGTGGGCGAGGACTGCGCGGCTATGAAGCTGGCTCCCGGCGAGATTTTCGTGATTTCCACCGATCCCATTACCGGAACGGTGAAGGATATCGGCACTTTGGCTATCCAGATTACCGCAAACGATCTGGCCAGCAGCGGCGCGGAGCCGGTGGGCGTCATGCTCACAGTGCTTCTGCCCGAGGAGATCGAGGAGGCCGACATTAAGCAGATGATGGGCGAAGTGGAAGAAGCCTGCGCCCGGTTCCATATCCAGGTCATGGGCGGCCACACCGAGGTCACCCGGGCAGTCAATCAGCCCATTATCAGCGTCACAGGCGTGGGCAAGGTGCAGGAGGGACATCTGGTATCCACCGCGGGGGCAAAGCCCGGTCAGGATATCCTGGTGACCAAATGGATTGGCGTGGAGGGCACCTCTATCATTGCCAAAGAGAAGGAAGAGGAGCTCCGGAAACGTTTCCCGGCGGCGTTCGTGGAGACAGCCAAGGGCTTTGACCGGTATATTTCCGTGGTAGAAGATTCTAAGATTGCGGTGAAGCACGGCGTCAGCGCCATGCACGACGTGACCGAGGGCGGCATCTACGGCGCGCTCTGGGAGGTGGCGGAGGCGTCCGGCGTCGGCCTGGAGATCGATCTGAAGGCCATTCCTATCCGTCAGGAGACCGTGGAGATCTGCGAGTGCTTCGAGCTAAATCCTTACTATCTGATTTCCAGCGGCTGCATGCTGATGGCGGCAGACCGGGGACACGATCTGGTGAGGGAGCTTGAAAAGGCCGGCATTCCGGCGGCGGTCATCGGCAAAGCCACCGACGGCAAGGCCAGACGCATCGTAAACGGCGAGGACGAGAGCTTTCTGGAGCGTCCGAAGACAGACGAATTATATAAAATCTATGAATAAGATTCCGGGGTGTTTCTGATTCAGACGCCCCGGCTTATAATAATATCCTGACGGGAGGGCGAAAGCAATGAGAGAAAAAATTTTGACATTCATTGAGAAAAACAGCCGCGTGGATTTGGCGGATCTGGCAGTGATGCTGGGAGTAGAGGAGGCGGCGGTCGCCAATGAGATCGCGGATATGGAAAAGGAAGGTATTATCTGTGGTTATCATACCCTGATTAACTGGGATAAGACCAGCGAGGAGAAGCTGACAGCCCTGGTAGAGGTCAAGGTTACCCCCCAGCGCGGTTTCGGTTTTGATAAGGTGGCGGAGCGCATCTACAATTACGCGGAGGTGGACAGCGTCTACCTGATCTCCGGCGGCTTTGATTTTATGGTGATGATCGAGGGCAAGACCATGCGTGACGTGGCGCAGTTCGTATCCGACAAGCTGTCGCCGCTGGATTCCGTTCTCAGCACTGCCACACATTTCATATTGAAAAAATACAAAGACCATGGTTCAATTATGGCACATGAGAAAAAAGACGAAAGGATGCTGGTGACACCGTGAGAAACCCATTATCAGACAAAGCAGTTTCAATTCCCTGGTCCGGCATCCGTAAATTCTTTGATGTGGTAAATGAGATGCCAGACGCCATTTCCCTGGGCGTGGGCGAGCCGGATTTCGATACCCCCTGGCATATCCGCGACGAGGGTATCTATAGCCTGGAAAAAGGCCGGACCTTTTATACCTCCAACGCAGGCTTAAAGGAGCTGCGTGAGGAAATCGTGCGCTATCTGGAGCGCAGCATTCATGTAAGCTACGACCCGCTCCGGGAGGTGCTGATTACCGTAGGCGGCAGCGAAGGCATTGATATGGCCTTCCGTGCCATGCTGAATCCGGGCGACGAGGTGCTGATTCCCCAGCCCAGCTACGTATCCTATGAGCCCTGCTGTGTGCTGGCCGACGGTGTGCCGGTGATCATCGAGCTGAAGGAGGAGAATGAATTCCGCCTGACTGCCCGGGAGCTGCGGGACGCCATCACAGACAAGACCAAGATTCTGGTACTGCCGTTCCCGAACAATCCCACCGGCGCGATTATGACCCAGAAGGATCTGGAGGAAATCGCCGAGGTCATTATCGAGAAAGACATTTACGTGCTGTCTGATGAGATTTATTCCGAGCTCAGCTACGCGGGCGACCATGTATCCATCACCAGTATTCCGGGCATGCGGGAGCGCACCGTGCTCATCAACGGCTTTTCCAAGGCCTATGCCATGACCGGCTGGCGTCTGGGCTATGCCTGCGGACCGGCGGAGATTCTCAGCCAGATGACGAAGCTCCATCAGTACGCGATTATGTGCGCACCCACCAACAGCCAGTACGCAGCAGTAGAGGCTCTGAAAAACGGCGATGAAGACGTGGCGATGATGCGGGAGTCCTACGACCAGAGACGCCGTTTCCTGGTACATACCCTGCGGGAAATGGGACTATCCTGTTTCGAGCCCTACGGCGCGTTCTATATCTTCCCGAGCATCCAGGAATTTGGCATGACTTCGGAAGAATTTGCTACCCGGTTCCTGATGGAGGAGAAGGTGGCCGTGGTTCCGGGAACAGCCTTCGGAGCCTGCGGAGAGGGATTTCTTCGAATCTCCTACGCGTACTCTCTGGAAGACCTGAAAGAAGCCACAGGCCGTCTGGCGCGCTTTGTGACGAAGCTGCGGGCGGAAAAGGGAGCGAAATAATGGCGTTCAATATCGTACTTTTAGAGCCGGAGATTCCGGCCAACACAGGCAATATCGGAAGAACCTGTGTGGCGACGGGTACCCGCCTGCATCTGATTGAGCCGCTGGGATTCCGGTTAAGTGAAAAGGATTTGAAGCGGGCCGGTATGGATTACTGGCCGCAGTTGGATGTGACAACTTATGTAAACTACGAAGATTTCCTGAAAAAGAACCCGGGGGCGCGTCCCTATATGGCGACCACCAAGGGGCCGCGGGTCTATACCGAAGCGCAGTTTGAGCCGGACTGCTACATTATGTTCGGTAAGGAGAGTGCCGGTATTCCCGAGGAGATCCTTCTGGAAAATCAGGAACGGGCTATCCGTATTCCCATGCTGGGCGACACCAGATCCCTGAACCTGTCCAACTCCGTGGCCATAGTGCTCTATGAGGCCCTGCGCCAGAATGATTTCCCGGGCATGCGCCTGGAGGGACACCTGACCAGATACGATTGGAAATAAAGAGACTGAAAAGGAATAAAGGCAATGAAAAAGCATTCACTTCGGATGAAAATGGCATATCGGTTGGGAGCAGCCGCCCTTGCGCTTTCGCTTGGGTTTACTTCCTATGCAGTGCCGGATCAGAGCGACGTGGATGATATCCAGAACGAGATCGATAAGACGCAGGACGAGATTGACAAGACCCAGAGTGAGATCGATGCTACGAAGGATAAGAAGGACCGGCTGCAGCAGGCCAAGTCTGAGATGGAGGATTATCTGAAGAAGCTGAACCAGCAGTATTCCAGTCTGGAGAGCCAGATTTCCGAGTTAAATAAGCAGATCGAAAACAAAAAAGCGGAGATTGAGCAGGCGAAAGGAGAGCTGGAGGCGGCGAAGGCCACCGAGGAAAAGCAGTATGCGGATATGAAGGCGCGGATTCAGTACATGTATGAGAATCCTCAGAGCTCCTTCATCGAGATTCTGCTGGAGTCCGGCGATTTTGCCGGCGCCCTGAACCGGGCGGATTACGCGGCGCGGATCAGCGCCTACGACCGGGATATGCTGGAGGCTTACGCGGCCCACAAGGCCGAGATTCAGGAGCAGGAAGAGAAGCTGGAGGCTGAAAAAGAAGCCCTGGACGAAATGCAGGCTTCCGTAGAGAAGAAGCAGAGTGAGGTATCCGCCCTGGCCAGCAGTACATCCGGTAAAATCAGTCAGCATGTCAGTGATATCGCAGCAGCCCAGGCCGATCTGGACGGCAAGAGCAATACGCTGGCAGGCCAGCAGGAAGTGCTGAAGCAGCTGATAGCAGAGAAGAAGAAAATCGAGGCTCAGATCGAGGCGTCAAAAGCAGCCGAGATCATTGGTTCCCTGGGCGATGTAACCGGTGTAAGGACCACGGATTTGGAATATACCCAGTATGGCGCGTACAGCGCAAGTGACGATGAGGTAAAGGCGTTGGCGACGCTGATTTACTGCGAGGCAGGTAACCAGGGGGCGGAAGGCCAGCTGGCTGTGGGCGCTGTCGTTATGAACCGTATCCGGGATCCCCGTTTCAGCCAGGGCGATATCATGAGCGTGATCCGGGCTTCGGGTCAGTTCTCTCCCGTTACTTCAGGCCGTTTTGACCTGATGCTGACCGACGGCGCGGACTCCGTCACCGAATCCTGCTATAATGCTGCCCGCCGCGCTATCGCGGGCGAGTCCAACGTGGGTAACCGGACCTTTTTCCGGACTTATGCCAATTATCCGTCCTTAAGCGGACTTGTAATTGGCGCGCATATTTTTTCCTATACCTGGAATTATTCATCCTGACAAAGAAGTCGAAGCACAGAGATAATGCTCTGTGTGACGACTTTTTTTACGCGATAACGAGTAAAATTCGCGAAGCGTAATTTACTCGTTGTTAAAAATAAAATAATCATACATAACCTATTGACAAAGTAGGTTAAAGGGCGTATGATTGCAACATCAAAACGACGTGAACAGTCAAAAAGGAGGATTATTATGAGAAATTTAAAATGGCTGAAGAAATCAACCGCGTTACTTCTGACTATTGCACTGGCAGGAAGCCTGGCAGCATGCGGAAGCAAGGCAGACGAGACTCCGGCAGCAGAAACCACACAGGAGACTGAGGCTCCGGCAGCAGAGGCGACCACGGAAGACGCAGCAGAGGCAGAAGAGCCGGTGGCGGCAGAGATCGACAAGGATGCATTTGACGCGCTTCTGGCAGACGGCATCGTAGCAGACGACGCTGACATTGCGGCAAGCAAGTGGGCTACGGCAGTAAAGGAAGCTGGCGTGCTCCGCGTAGGCGGAACCAGAACCTCTTTCCTGTTCAGCCAGCTGGATGAGACAGACAACGGCATCCGCGGCTTTGATGCAGGACTGTATCAGCTGCTTGCACGCTACATCCTGGGCGATGAGAGCAAGTATGAGCTGACACAGGTAGATTCCAGTACCCGTGAGTCCGTTCTGACAAGCGATCAGGTAGACGCTGTATTTGCTACCTACTCCATCACAGACGCACGTAAGGAAGTCATTTCTTTCGCCGGACCTTACTACACATCCAAGCAGGCAGTCCTGGTAAAGGCAGGCAATACGGATATCACTGGCGTAGACGACCTGGCTGGCAAGATTGTAGCGACACAGTCCGGTTCCACGGGCCCGGACATCCTGGCTGAGTACGCGCCGGAAGCTACCGTTCAGGAGTTTGCCAACGACCAGGAAGCGCGTACCGCTCTGGAGCAGGGTCGTGTAGACGCATACGTAACTGACTACACACTGCTTCTGAACGCCATCGTAAAGAACCCGGGTGTTTATGAAATCGCAGGCGACACCTTCGGACCGGAGGACAACTACGGTATCGGACTTCCGCTGGATTCCGACGGCGTAGCATTTGTCAACGACTTCCTGAAGAAGATCGAGGACAATGGAACCTGGGCACAGCTGTGGAAGATCAGCCTGGGCGACCGCACCGGCATCGAGACCGTACCGGAAGCTCCGGCGATCGAGTAACTTGAACCGAAGCGTGGTAACTGGTCAGGTACGGAACAGTTACAAATAGAAAGACAGGGAGAAGGACCTTCAGTAGTTCTGAAGGTCTTTTTCCGCAGGAGGAATCCATATGGGTATTCAGGAACTTCTTTCCCAATACGGAGACAAATATATACAGGCATTGTTCGTCACCTGGAAGCTGACGGCAGTGTCCTTTGTGCTTGCATTTCTGATAGGTATTCTCATTACCATCATGCGGGTATGTCCCGTGAAGCCGCTGCGATGGGTCGGAGACTTCTATGTGCAGATCTTCCGGAACATCCCGGGTGCGACTTTGCTTATCATGCTGGTCTACGCGCTGCCCTATCTGAATGTGGTGCTTTCTTATTACACCTGTGTGCTGACGGCCACATCCCTGATCCCGGCGGCGTTCTGCTCCGAGTATCTGATGGCCGGTATGAATACGGTGAGTATCGGACAGATCGAGGCGGCCCGGGCCCTGGGCATGTCCTTTGGCAAGATTCTGAAAAATGTAGTCATTCCCCAGGCCCTTCGTTCCAGCGTGCTTCCCATGACCAATCTTCTGGTGGCTACCATGCTGACGACGGCGCTGGCTTCCCAGGTGCCCATGAACCCCACGGATCTGACCGGTCTGGTATCCCATATCAATACCAGAGCCGTAGGAGGCGTGACGGCTTTCCTGATTTCTGCGGTGCTGTACTGCGCGACGGCCGTGGTGATCGGACAGATCGGCAACCTGATTGACCGGAAAGTGAGGATTTTGCGATGAATAACGGACAGACATCCATACGGGACGCGCTCTACGAGGCGCCGGGTCCCAGGACCCGCAGATGGATTGCCGCGGGAACTGCGGCGGTACTTCTGCTTCTGGCAGCGCTGATTTACGGCGTCGTTCATCAGTTCGCCATCAACGGGCAGCTGGACGCCAGATACTGGTCCTTCTTCGCCCGGTATACCACCTGGCGGTTTATCGGAAATGGACTTGCAGGTACGTTGACCGCCGCCTTGACGGCAGGCGTGATCACATTTTTTGCAGGCCTCCTTCTGATGCTTGGCAGAATCAGCGGCGTCAAACCGCTGGAATGGCTCTGCACCGCACTCATTGAGTTCAGCCGCGGCGTGCCGACCCTTCTGTTTATCTATTTCTTCTTTCTGGTGGTGCCTCAGTTTGGCATTAAGCTTCCACCCCTGTGTAAGATAGCGGTCCCGGTGGCCATCTCCGCGGCGGGCGTGGTGGCGGAGGTTCTGCGCTCCGGCGTCAACGCGGTGCCGAAGGGACAGACGGAAGCGGCGGTGTCCCTGGGTATGCGAAAGAACAGCGTCTTCTTCAAGATTGTATTTCCCCAGGCTCTGCGGTATGTGGTTCCGGCTCTGATTTCCGAAGTGGTTATCGTGCTGAAGGATACCACATTCGCTTATGTGGTAAACTATGCGGACCTGATGCAGAACGCGAAGGTGCTGATCAGCAACTATGACGCGCTGCTTTCGGTCTATCTGGTGGTTGCAATTATCTATATTTTGATCAATTATATATTAAATAGAATCTCTGTGGCCATTGCCAGAAGGAGAAAATAAACTATGGAAGAAAACAGAACTACAGCGAATGAAGTGCCGGTTATCGAACTGCGTCATGTAGATAAGCATTTCGGAGAACTGCATGTATTAAAGGATATCAATTTATCCGTAAAAAAGGGCGAAGTTGTCGTGGTCATCGGACCGTCCGGTTCCGGTAAATCCACCCTGTGCCGGACGATCAACCGACTGGAGACCATTGACTCCGGAGAAATCCTCATCGACGGAACCAAGATGCCTGAGGAGGGTCGGAGGCTGGCCGAGCTCCGTTCCCAGATTGGCATGGTATTCCAATCTTTCAACCTGTTTGCCCACAAGACCATTCTGGACAATGTGACCATCGCGCCCATAGACGTACTGCACAAGCCGAAGAAGGAGGCCCGGGAGGAAGCCATGGAGCTTCTGAAAAGGGTAGGCGTGGATAATCAGGCCGCCAAAGTACCGGCCCAGCTTTCCGGCGGCCAGCAGCAGCGTGTGGCCATCGCCCGCGCCCTGGCCATGCACCCGAAGGCCATTCTCTTCGACGAGCCCACCAGCGCCCTGGATCCGGAGATGATCGGCGAGGTGCTGGATGTCATGACGGAACTTGCGAAGGATGGTATGACCATGGTCATCGTCACCCATGAGATGAATTTCGCCAGACGGGTGGCGGATCGGGTCATCTTCATGGATGGCGGCAGCATCATCGAGGAGGGCGCGCCGGAGGACTTCTTCGAGCATCCGCAGACCAGGCGGGCCCAGGATTTCCTGAATTCGGTGAAAGCCCATTAAGGATCCGGTTACGGACAGAAATACGGAAAAGAGGAACTACACATGTGTGAATTATTTGGCCTGAACAGCGCCGAAAAAGTAAATTGTAACGAGCTTCTGGGAACCTTCTTCAGCCACGGAGAGACCAATCCGGACGGCTGGGGACTGGCTCTTTTTGACGGCAATTCCGCGTCCATCGAGAAGGAACCCATTTCCTCTGCGGAAAGCGTCTATCTGAAGCATCGTCTCAGCGATGAGATCGTCGAGGACGTGGTTCTGGCCCATATCCGCAAGGCCTCCAAGGGTGGGCTGGAGTATAAGAACTGCCATCCCTTCAAGAGACGGGACGCCTCCGGACGGCTGTGGACGCTGATTCACAACGGCACCATTTTTGAGAGCGCCCGGGTGGACGCCTACATCGGGAAGCAGCACGGCGGTACTGACAGCGAGCGGATCCTGTACTACCTGATTGACCAGGTGGACGCGGCCATCGCGAAAAAGGGCGGGGCGCTGACGGATAAAGAGCGCTTTGAGACGGTCAATCAAGTGATTCGCGATATTACGCCGGAGAATAAGGTCAACCTGCTGATTTACGACGGCGACCTGTTCTACGCTCACACGAACTTCTATGAGACCCTGTTCCGCCTGCAGAAAGACGACACCCTGGTGGTAGCCACCAAGCCCCTGACCGACGACCCGGCCTGGGAGAAGGTCCCTATGAGCACGCCGCTGGCTTACCGGAAGGGCAGGCTGGTCTTTGAAGCTGAACCTCATCCCTATGAGTTTATCGATAAGGAACCGCGGGATATCGAGTACACGAAGCCGCTTTAAAAAACGAAAGTAAAATATGAAAAATTGCTTGACAAACATAATTCCATCATGTAGAATATCACTGTTGTGACACATGAAAGTTATGTGAAAGCAATTAGCCCAGATAGCTCAGTTGGTAGAGCAGAGGACTGAAAATCCTCGTGTCACTGGTTCGATTCCGGTTCTGGGCATGTACTGAGCACTTAGCGAGGTATTTTCGAGCTT
>NZ_JBOKYU010000034.1:0-27236 GCF_051972735.1 Laedolimicola sp.
TCCCGGATCAATCTGAATCAGAAGCTTCTCCCGATCCTCCGGCTTTACCTCTTCCCAGGAGGGCTTGATCAGAATGTCATCCACATAAAACTGATGGAAGAACTCTTTCCAGTTGTTAATCCAGTCCTTGTCCTCAGTCTCGGATGCCTGAATGGTAGCTTCTCCGATATCCACGCCCCAGCCCGCGATTTCCTTCAGGCCCTCTCGTACCTTGTCCAGCATTTCCTCCTGATCCGTGTCCGGCTCCAGATAGAAGCTGATATAAGCCACACCGTCGTCCGCCGGTCCCTCCGGCAGAATGTCCACGAACATCTGCTCCTTTTCACGCTGGGTCAGCGGCACCTTGTCCTCAATCTCGATGCCCTCGATACCCGCGTCCTGCATCATGCTGCTGATGAGATCCTCGGCCTCGGTCCGGGTCTTCAATGTGTATTTATTCCATTTCATAAAATGCACCTCTCATATCTTTTACGTCACAACGAGATAAAATACGCTTCGCGAATTTTACTCGTTATCGCGGCATCTACGTTCCACTTCGGTCGGTGCTGAACAAGCGCCACTGGCGCTTAGCACCGTCAAGGTCTCGTGCAAGCACAGACTTTGACTCGTTGATCGCGTAATAAAACAGGCACTCGTCCGACAAGTGCCCACACCCTGTATTAGAATAGCATAAAAAAAGCGCTCCGACAAGTACTGCCGAAGCGTTTTCCCGCCATTTCTGAGATATTCTAAGATATTTCTCAGATAAATCTGATTTTACGCAAACACGACACCCACCAGCATTCCGTAAATGGGAATCGTCACCATGGACACCAGAGTGGTGAACACCACCAGGCCGCTGGCGAAGCCGTAGTCGCAGTCATGCTGGGAGGCCAGCAGGGCTGTGGTGTTGGCCACCGGCATAGAGACCAGGACGGTGATGACCTCCGCCACCAGAGGCTCCAGATGGAGCAGGTAGCAGACTCCCAGCACGATAAGGGGCTGGATGCCCAGACGCAGTACGGTAATAACGCCCAGATCCTTGCAGAAAATCCGGCGCATATCCGTCTCTCCCATGATAAAGCCGATGGTCAGCATGGTCATAGGCGTCAGACACTGGTTAAAGCCGTTAATCGTATTATACAGGAAATCCGGCAGCTTCACCTGGGGGAAAAACATCCATACCACGCCGATGATGGTCGCCAATACACACGGGTGTGTGATTGTTCTTTTCAAGGTTTTCGAAAAATTGCCCGCACCCTCCTGAAAGCATTCTAACCCTACGCTCCACATGAATATCCGCACCGGAAGCAGGAACACGGAGGCGTACACCAGTCCCGGCGCGCCGTACAGACCCTCGATGACCGGATTGCCCAAGTAGCCGCAGTTGGCGAACTGGAAGGCGTAGCGCATGATGCCTCGGCGGCTGTCGTCCATATTTTTCCATAAAAATTTACTTAAGATGTACCAGGTCAGCTGAATCAGGGCTGACATGATGATGACGATAACCATGGAGCCGAAGGCCGAGGTGTCCGACTTGGAAAAGGCGTAGAGAATATTGCAGGGGAGAATCAGGTTGACCAATAGATTGGTCAGGCTCTTGCGTCCCTCCGATGTGACGATTCCCTTTCTTCTGATAAAGACGCCCACCAGGAGCATCGTAAACATCATGCCCTGCATGGTCAGCAGGCTTTTCATATCTACCATTGTGTTTTCCCCTTTTGCTGTCTGATTTTTATGTGTAAAGCTTTCTTTTTCCCGCTTTAAAAATGATGTGATTGGTTCTTCTGAACCTCCAGAATCGCCGCCGGAATCTGCGCGGTCAGATCTGAGGGCAGCATACCGTACTCGCCCAGTTCTGTCCGGGCCAGATCTCCGGCCAGGCCGTGAAGATATACAGCCAGGGCGGTCATATGTCCGGCTTCTTTCAAAAATAAGCTATCTTCCTGCGCCTGTTCTATTGCCTCTGTCCGTATAGAATTACCTGTGTACCTTCCGTCATGTTTGTGCGCAGCCACCATCTGCCCCAGCATACCCAGTATCATACCGCCCAACACATCGCCGCTTCCGCCCTTGGCCATCCCGTTATTTCCGGTAGGATTCACATAGCAGCTTCCGTCCGGCAGCGCAGTCACAGTCCCGGGTCCCTTCAATACCAGAATACAGCCGTATTCCTTTGCAAAATCCAGCGCCGCCGCTTCCCGTCCGAGCGTCAAATCGCCGCCCAAATAACGGAATTCTCCTTCATGGGGCGTCAGAATCGTAAGCAGTCCCCTCTCCGCCCGCTTTTGCAGGATCTCCTTTCGGTCTTTGATGGCGTACAGCCCGTCCGCGTCCAGGACCAGCGGCGTCTCTGTTTCTTCCAGAATTTTGCTTATCAATTTGGAAAGCTCCTGAGAACGTCCCAGGCCCGGCCCCAGAAGCCCGGCGTCGCAGCTGTTTAACCGCTCCAGAATCGGGAAAAACGCATCCTTGGATATCCGTTCCCGGCCCGCAGGCAGTGGCGAGGGCATGACCTCCAGGCAATGAGACGCCACGATTCCGTAGATGGGCTCCGGCACTCCTAGAAAGACCAGACCGCTGCCACTGCGGGCAGCGCCGTAGGACGCCAGCACCGGAGCTCCCGTAAATCCCACGCTTCCGCCTGTAATGCTGACCCGTCCAAAATCACCCTTATGACCGTCCGGGTTCCGTGCCGGAAGAAGCTTTGCCGCCAGTTCCTTTGTAAAATTCCGGAAAATCTGCTTTTCCATACGCCCACCGCCTTTTTTGAAAAAATCTGTATCCATTGTAGCACAAAAAAGCCAGGCTGTGAACGCTTCTTCCCGACCGGCTTTGTATGAAATCCAAAACACAGGAAGCTTTCAGCAAAAAGGACTCTCCTCCCGGAAAGCCCTTTCTGCTGTTCTTCTATTCTGTTTCCCTTAAATCGTCGCAATATCAATCAGACTAAGCGTCTTCACATCCGTATTTTCCAGACTGGTCACTAACGCCTTCGCCGTATCAATAGCAGTCAGCACATTGACGCCTGTCTCAATGGCATTTCTACGGATAACAAAGCCGTCATGGCTGTGATCCACACCCTGGGAGGGCGTGTCGATAATCAGGTCAATCTTATGGCCCAGAATCAGATCCAAAATATTGGGGGACTCCTGCTCCAGCTTTCTGGTCAGGCGCACGGAGACGTCTGCCTCCATGAGCGCTCTTGCGGTGCCCTTGGTTGCATAGATACAGTAGCCCAGCGCCTCAAAGCGCTTCGCAATCTCCACTGCTTCTTCCTTATCCTCGTCCCGGACAGTCATAATCATATTCTTATGCTTGGGCAGACGGATGCCTGCGCCCAGGAACGCCTTGTAAAGGGCCTCGTTGAAGGTTTTGGCAATACCCAGACACTCACCGGTGGATTTCATCTCCGGTCCCAGGCTGATGTCCGCGCCGCGGATCTTCTCAAAGGAGAATACCGGCATCTTCACCGCATAATAATCTGCCTCCGGCTGAAGGCCCGGCTGATAGCCCAGATCCTTAATCTTATAACCCAGAATCACCTTGGTAGCCAGCGGCACAATCGGAATACCGGTTACCTTACTGATATAGGGAACCGTACGGCTGGAACGGGGATTTACCTCGATGACGTATACCTCGTCGCCCACCGCGATAAACTGAATATTGATCAGACCGATGACATGTAAGGAGCGGGCCAGGCGCTTCGTGTATTCCTCGATGGTAGCCTTTACCTTTTCGCTGATGCTCTTGGCCGGATATACGGAAATACTGTCTCCGGAATGGATACCCGCGCGCTCGATATGCTCCATGATACCCGGAATCAGGATATCCTCGCCGTCGCAGACCGCGTCTACCTCGATCTCCTTGCCCTGCAGGTACTTATCTACCAGAATCGGATGCTCCTGGGCGATCCGGTTGATGATGCCGATGAACTCTTCCACATCCTTATCGTTGATGGCAATCTGCATGCCCTGGCCGCCCAGTACGTAGGACGGGCGAACCAGAACCGGATAGCCCAGCTCGTTTGCTGCCTTCTTTGCCTCCTCGGCGGTAAATACCGTATGTCCCTTGGGTCTCGGAATCTGACACTGCTCCAGGATCTCGTCAAAAAGTTCTCTGTCCTCTGCCGCGTCCACGTTCTCCGCAGAAGTTCCAAGAATGGGCACGCCCATCTTCATCAGGGCCTCGGTCAGCTTAATGGCAGTCTGTCCACCGAACTGCACGACTGCTCCGTCCGGCTTCTCCAGACGCACAATGCTTTCCACGTCCTCCGGAGTCAGGGGCTCGAAATACAGCTTATCTGCAATATCAAAGTCGGTACTTACCGTCTCCGGGTTATTGTTGATGATAATGGTCTCATAGCCTTCTTTCGCAAAAGCCCAGGTACAGTGTACAGAACAGAAGTCGAACTCGATACCCTGTCCGATGCGGATGGGGCCGCTGCCCAGAACCAGTACCTTCTTGCGGTCTTTTGTTTCTACGACTTCATTTTCACTGCCAAATACAGAGTAGTAGTAGGGTGTGCTTGCCTCGAACTCTGCCGCGCAGGTATCTACCATCTTGTATACAGCGGTAATGCCGTTGGCATAACGGAGCTCTTTAATCTCCTCCTCCGTCTTGCCGGTCAGGCGGGCAATGACATTGTCCGGGAACTCGATCCGTTTCGCTTCTTTTAAGAGCTCCGGCGTCAGGGGCTCGCTCTTCAGGGCCTGCTCCATTTCCACCAGAATCGCAATTTTATCAATGAACCAGATATCAATCTGGGTAATGGCATGAATCTCCTCATAGGAAATGCCCTTGCGGATGGCTTCCGCAATCAGCCAGATACGGCGGTCGTCCACCACATGAAGCTGATCCAGGATTTCCTCTTTGGAAAGATTTGTAAAATCGTAGGACATGAGGCTGTCCACGTGCTGTTCCAGGGAACGGATGGCTTTCATCAGAGCGCCCTCGAAATTATTGCAGATGGCCATGACCTCGCCGGTGGCCTTCATCTGGGTGGTCAGAGTACGCTTTGCGCTGATAAATTTATCGAAGGGCAGACGGGGCATCTTCACAACACAGTAGTCCAGCATGGGCTCAAAGCTGGCCTTGGTCTGTCCGGTAATGGCATTGGGAATCTCATCCAGGGTATAACCCAGAGCGATCTTCGCTGCCACCTTGGCAATGGGGTAGCCTGTAGCCTTGGAAGCCAGTGCGGAGGAACGGCTGACACGGGGATTTACCTCGATCACGCAATATTCAAAGCTTTCCGGATGCAGGGCATACTGGACGTTGCAGCCGCCGGTAATGTTCAGCTCGCTGATGATATTCAGGGCAGAGGTACGCAGCATCTGGTACTCCTTATCGCCCAGGGTCTGGGAGGGAGCTACGACGATACTGTCGCCGGTGTGTACGCCGACCGGGTCGATATTTTCCATGTTACATACGGTGATGCAGTTGCCGGCGCTGTCGCGCATAACCTCATACTCGATCTCTTTCCAGCCTGCAATGCAGCGCTCTACCAGAACCTCGCCCACACGGGAAAGTCTGAGACCGTTGGCCAGAATCTCCTCCAGCTCCACCTGGTTGTGGGCAATTCCGCCGCCGCTGCCGCCCAGGGTGTATGCCGGACGGAGTACCACCGGGTAACCGATTTTATTGGCAAAGGCAATACCTGCCTCTACGTCCTTTACTACCTCGGAAGCCGCCACGGGCTCGCCGATTTTCTCCATGGTGCTCTTGAACTCCAGACGATCCTCGGCCTTCTTGATGGTCTCGGAAGTAGTTCCGATGAGACGTACGTTGTGCTCCTTTAAGAAGCCGCGCTCCTCCAGCTCCATGGCAAGGTTCAGTCCTGCCTGACCGCCCAGGGTCGGCAGTACACTGTCGGGCTGCTCCTTCAGAATCAGCTGCTCTACCACCTCGACAGTCAGCGGTTCGATGTATACACGATCCGCGATATCCTTATCGGTCATGATAGTGGCCGGATTGGAATTTAAAAGAACTACCTCGATGCCCTCCTCCTTCAGGGAACGGCATGCCTGGGTGCCCGCATAGTCGAACTCGGCTGCCTGGCCGATGATGATCGGGCCGGAGCCGATGACAAGTACTTTTTTGATAGACGGATTCTTAGGCATTTTTCTTCACCTCCATCATGCGAATAAACCGGTCAAACAGGTAGCCGGAATCCTGGGGACCCGGGCATGCCTCCGGATGGAACTGTACGGTAAAAATGTTCTTACCGGTGTATTTCAGACCCTCGTTGGTTTTGTCATTGACATTTTCAAAGGCTGCCGTAGCTACGGCCGGGTTCAGGCTGTTCACATCTACGGCATAGCCGTGGTTCTGGGAGGAAATGTATACTCTTCCGGTCTCCAGATCCTTCACCGGATGGTTGCCGCCTCTGTGGCCGTATTTCAGCTTGTAGGTGTCCGCGCCTGTGGCCAGGGCCATCAGCTGATGTCCCAGACAGATGGCAAAAATCGGGATATCGCTCTCATAGAGCTTCCGCACCTCGTCGATGATGGGACCGCAGTCCTTGGGGTCTCCGGGGCCGTTGGACAGCATGATACCGTCCGGATTAGACGCGATAATCTCCTCTGCCTTTGTATCTGCCGGATAAATCGTAACCTCACAGCCTCTTTCATAGAGAGAACGGGCAATATTGCGCTTTGCGCCGAAGTCGAGAAGAGCTACCTTATAACCGTCCCGCTTCATCACGGATTTTTCTCTGCAGGTTACCTTTTCTACCACCTTACCTGTACGGTATGCCTTTAAACGGGGCAGTACCTCGTCCAGATTATCATATTCTTTTGTGGTAATCATACCGTTCATGGTGCCGCTCTCACGCAAAATCTTGGTCAGGGCACGGGTATCAATACCTGCGATTCCGGGAATATCATATTTTTTCAGGAAATTCTGAATGGTATCTGTACTTCTGAAATTGCTGGGAAGACGAGAAAGCTCCCGAACAATATATCCATCCGGCCAGGGACGTCCGGACTCCATATCCTCATAACATATACCATAATTACCAATCAGCGGATAAGTCATTACCACTGCCTGTCCCGCGTAAGAGGGATCAGTCAGCACTTCCAGATACCCGGTCATTGACGTGTTGAACACGATCTCACTTATCACTTCGCGTTCCGAGCCAATGCTGGTGCCTGTAAACACATGTCCGTCTTCCAATATCAGAAAAGCTTTCATTCGTCCACCTGTTCCTTTCAAAAATATAGTCTCTTTGTATATACTTTCTCAAAAAAAAAAGACATACCATGCCCACTCGCATTTCCAGTCTTTTTCCCTCAAATTGAAGTTATTATACTATAACTTTTTTTGATGTTCAAGAGTTTTTTTCGGTACAATCCGATTTTTTCGCGACATTTTTTTCATACCATTTTTCATAGCTTTTGCGGGCGGCTTATCTTAGCCGCCCGCTGTTCCCTATTTTTCTGCTTTCGCCGCCTGCCGTTCCAAAAGCCGCCGCTCCACGGTTGGGAACCGCTGCAAATCTGTATGCGGAATCGCCTGGGCCGCGCGCATGAGCTCGATGAACTCCTCCACCGCGCCAAACTGGACGTATTGCATCCGTTCGATGATCTCCTCTGCCTTTTCGGTAAGGCTTCGATCCAGTAACAGCTTTTTCGCCCCCTGCAGGGATGTATTTCCCGGGGAAATGATTTTGTCCCGGTCGATATCCGGGTACATGCCGATGGTCACCGCCGACTCCTTGTCGATGTGGGTGCCGAAGGCTCCGGCCACATAAAAGCGGCCCACGTCTTCCATGCCAAGACCAATCAGATTCATCATGTATTCCACCATAGTCATGGCCGCCGCCTTGGTGCGGATGAACTCGTCGATATCGCTCTGGTAAAAATAGAGACCCTGGGCGTATTCGATGGCGTATTCCATATCTTTTTCGGAAGCTGCGTCGCGCATGGGGAGCTTTTTAAGTCCGGGAATCCGAAGCTTCTCTTTTTCATCCTCGTCTCGGCTCTCTTCCGTCCGAATTTCCGCTTCCTGAAATCTCCCCCGCAGATCAATCCAGCCATTCAGATAAAGCTCTGCCAGCAGATCCACGATACCGGAGCCGCAGATGCCCTTCGCCTCTGTCTCACCGATTACATGTGCCTTCAGCCGTCCGTTTTCCGTGGTTACGCTATCCACCGCGCCGTTCTCCGCCCGCATACCGGTACGGACCGAACCGCCCTCCAGGGCCGGGCCTGCCGCGCCTGCGCCTGCCAGCAGGAATTCCTGATTGCCCACCACCAGCTCGCCGTTGGTTCCCACATCCAGGAAGACACTGATCTCCTCCCGGTCGGGAAGCCCCGTAGCCAGCATACCGCTGATGATATCGCCGCCCAGGTAATTCTCCATGGCCGGACAAAGGTATACAAAGCCCTGTACCGGAATTCCAAGTTCCGCTCCCCGGCATACCTCCGGCTCCAGAGTCTGTACCGCGTAGGGCGACTGAAAAACCCCGAAAGCATCCAGCCCCAGTAGGAAATGCATCATGGTCGTATTGCCCGCCACGGTCAGGATGTTGCACTTCCTGGTATCCACGCCCGTTTCTTTCGAAAGTTGAACCATAAGCTTCCGGAATCCCTTTGCCGTAGCCTCCTGAAGCTCACGGCGCCGCTCCGGATGATCCTTAGTATAGAAGATCCGAGTCAGAATATCGTCCCCGTAAGCGATCTGCGGATTGAATACACTTTCCGAGGCAAGCGTCTCTCCGGTATTTAAATCCACCAGCTCCATTATAATCGTAGTACTGCCCAAATCCGCGCAGAGGCCATAATGCTGTGCTGCAGTATCGCCCGGCTCCAGCGCAAGCAGTTCCCAGACACGTCCGTCGAAACCCAGGGACGCCGTCACCTGCCAATCTGCCTGCTCGCAGATCGCCAGACAATCATTCAGTACCGCCGGGCGGATCCTGATATCTGCCTCATCCCGAACAACGTGAGAAAACACGCTCTGCGAGTCTCCCGTATAAAAAGAACCACAGTCCCGCAGAGCAGCCAAAAGCCGCTTCTGCATGGATCTGTGGTCCTCCTCACAGGGTCGGGGCAGCTCTACATATACTTTTCTGCTCCATTCCTTCATATTCTAACTAGTTATCCAGCAGCTTGTCCTGGCCATTCCAGCTGTACAGCTTACGGATTTCCTTTCCAATCTTCTCTGACGGATGCTCAGCAGCCAGCTTTCTCATAGCCTTGAAGTGAGCCTGTCCGCCTGCCGGAGACATATCAAGCAGGAAGTCCTTTGCGAAGGTACCATCCTGGATATCCTTCAGGATCTTCTTCATGGTCTTCTTGGTCTCTTCTGTGATAAGCTTCGGTCCGGTAATGTAATCACCATACTCTGCAGTATTGGAGATAGAATAACGCATTCCTTCAAAGCCGGACTGGTAAATCAGGTCTACGATCAGCTTCATCTCATGGATACACTCGAAGTAAGCATTTCTCGGGTCGTAACCAGCCTCTACCAGAGTCTCGAAACCAGCCTGCATCAGAGCGCAAACGCCGCCGCACAGAACTGCCTGCTCACCGAACAGGTCTGTCTCGGTCTCGGTTCTGAATGTGGTCTCCAGGATACCGGCTCTTGCTCCGCCGATAGCCAGGCCGTATGCCAAAGCATACTCCAGAGCTTTGCCGGTCGCATCCTGCTCTACCGCTACCAGGCAGGGAGTTCCCTTACCAGCCTGATACTCGCTTCTTACGGTGTGGCCCGGTGCCTTCGGAGCGATCATGGTAACGTCTACGTTCTTCGGCGGTACGATCTGATTGAAATGGATGTTGAAACCGTGAGAGAACATCAGCATGTTGCCCTCTTCCAGGTTCGGCTCGATATCCTTCTTGTACATAGCTGCCTGCAGCTCATCGTTGATCAGAATCATGATAATATCTGCGCGCTTTGCAGCCTCTGCCGCTGTATAAACCTCAAATCCCTGCTCCTCTGCTCTCTTCCAGGATTTGCTTCCCTCATAAAGACCGATAATGACATGGCATCCGGACTCCTTCGCGTTCAGTGCCTGTGCATGTCCCTGGCTGCCGTATCCGATTACTGCGATGGTTTTTCCATCCAGCAGAGACAGATTGCAGTCTTCCTGATAATAGATCTTTGCCATTTTTTCATTCCTCCATTTTACTTTGTGTAAATAATTTATGCTTGAGGCGGCGGCATCCGGCCAGCAGCCGGTAATGTAGTCACCTGAAGTATCGTAACATAAGTACTGTCGGATTAGCTGAAATCGTAATCCATCAGTTTGCCGTCCTCGTCGTACATCTTCACATCGAAGGTACCTCTGGACAGGCCAGTAATACCGGTTCTCGCCAGCTCCAGAATCTCATATCCGCTTAAGAGATCAATAAATGCCTCAATCTTGGACTGATTACCGGTCAGCTCGATGACCAGAGATTCTTTCGCCACATCCACAATCTTCGCACGGAAAATATTCGCTACGGCGATCAGGGACTGACGGTTCTCTTCACTGACCTTCAGCTTAATCATAATCAGCTCGCGGCAGATAGAAGTCTCGGGCTCCAGGCGCTTGATATCAATCACGTCTACCAGCTTATTCAGCTGATTCTCAATCTGCTGCATAATAATCTCGTCGCCCTTGGCTACTACGGTAGCTCGGGAATAACGGGGATCGGCGGTTACACCAACCGTCAAACTGTCGATATTGTAACCACGGCGGCTAAACAGGCCTGCGATACGGCTTAACACGCCGGAAGTATTGTCGACCAGAATAGAAAATACAACTCGTTTCATAGTTTTCCCTTCCCTTTTAAGTGTTCACTGCGCGGACAGTTGTCCTGTCCGCGCAGTCAAAGCTTTCTATTGATTCTACCAAGTTCGACACCCGTTGTCAACCTTTTAAACAGGGAATCTTACTCCGATTTCATCCCCTAATTAGTCAGCATCATCCGGTCGTTGGCGAACTCGCCGCCGCTGACCTCCTCGAATTTGGCCAGCAGGTCGGATACTTTCAGGTTTTTCTTCTCCTCGCCCGCCACATCGTATATGATATGGCCCTCGTACATCATGATCAGACGGTTGCCGTGTACGATGGCATCCTTCATATTGTGGGTGATCATCAGGGTGGTCAGCTGATCCTCGCCAACGATGCGGTCGGTGGCGTCCAGTACCTTGGCAGCGGTCTTCGGATCCAGGGCTGCTGTATGCTCATCGAGAAGCAGCAGACGCGGTTTCTTCAAGGTAGCCATCAGAAGGGTCAGCGCCTGTCTCTGTCCGCCGGACAGAAGGCCCACTTTACTGGTTAGTCGATCCTCGAGACCCAGACCCAGACTTGCCAGACGCTCTTTATAATACTCCCGCTCCTTCTGAGTAATACCGGGCTTTAAGAAACGCTTCGATCCTCTTCTGGCAGCCAGCGCCAGATTTTCCTCGATTTGCATGCCTGCTGCGGTTCCGGTCATGGGATCCTGAAATACACGTCCCAGATAAGCCGCGCGCTTATGCTCCGGCAGCTTTGTCACATCTACGCTGTCGATAAAAATCTTTCCTTCATCTACCGGCCATACGCCTGCCACTGCGTTCAGCATGGTGGACTTTCCGGCTCCGTTGCCACCAATAACGGTAACGAAATCACCCTCGTTCAGATGCAGGTTCAGGCCTGCCAGCGCGGTTTTCTCATTTACGGTGCCTGCGTTAAAGGTCTTCCATACATTTTCTACTCTAAGCATTTGCCGTACCTCCCTTTTTTACCGGTTTTGCAAAATATTTGCCCTTCAGGTACGGAATAGCCAGGAAAATAGCTACGACCAGAGCGGAAATCAGTTTCATGTCGTTGGCGTTTAAGCCCGCCATAATAACCAGCTGGTATACAATCCAGTAAATGATAGCGCCAAGCACCACCGTAAACAGCTTAAAGCCAAAGTTACGGCTGATTTTTCCGAAGAGAACATTTCCAATGATAACGGCTGCCAGTCCGATAACGATGGCGCCACGACCCGCATTGACATCCGCAAAACCATTGTACTGAGCGTACAGTCCGCTGGACAGTGCCACGATGCCGTTGGAAATCATCAGACCGAGCATTTTGCTGGTGTTGGTGTTGATACCCTGGGCTCTGGACATGTTCTCATTGTTACCGGTCGCACGGATGGAGCAGCCAAGCTCGGTTCCGAAGAACCAGTAGAGAATCGCAATGATAAACAGTACAAATATGCCCGCTACGAAATTGGTGTTCTGATAGAAGGGAACACCCTTAACCCAGCGCAGGGATACAAGCTGGTCGTATTTACCGAACGCCAGCGCCTGATTTGCCTTTTCTCCCATGATACGAAGATTCACGGAGTAGAGGCCAAGCTGTGTCAGAATTCCGGCCAAAATCGCCGGGATTCCCATAGCCGTATGAAACAGTCCGGTTACCAGCCCTGCCACCATGCCTGCCAGGAATGCCACAAACAGAGACGTCCATACAGAGTGACCGCTCTGCATCATCATAATGCAGACCGCGCCGCCGGTAGCCATGGTTCCGTCCACAGTCAGATCTGCCAGATCCAGCACCTTATAGGTGATGTACACGCCGATTGCCATAATACCCCAGATCAGTCCCTGGGCACAGGGTCCCGGCAGAGCATTCAAAAACTTTAAAATATCCACTTTTTACTTCCTCCTGCCTTGTAATTACGCAAAATTGCGTAAAGCTTTCAATATTATATCAAAAAGCGGGCAAAAAGGGAAGTCCTTTTTACCCGCTTTTTAAATTCATGCAAAATGCGCTGTTACAGCTTACTCTGCTGTCTCAATTGCTACATAGTCATCCGGGATGGTTACGCCCATAGCCTCTGCCAGCTCCGGATTGTATTTCTTTGTGAACTCCGGTGCGTACTCGATCGGCATCTCGGATACGTTTGCCTCGCCGGTCAGAATCTTCACTGCCATCTTACCGGTAGCTACACCCAGGTCATAGTAGCTGATGGAAAGAGTTGCCACACCACATCCTGCACAGATACCTTCCTCACCTGCGATTACCGGAACCTTCTCCGGCTCACAGATGTTGCGGACGATCTCGGTGTTGGATGCTACTGCATTGTCAGTCGGCACGTAGATGACATCACTCTCGCTTGCTGCTGTAGTTGCTACAGAAGAAAGGTCATTGGAATCAGAGAAGGAATACTGTTTGCAGGTATAGCCCAGATCTTCCAGAGCTGCCTGTACGGTGTCTACCTGGTACTGAGAGTTTGCCTCAGCAGAGCAGTACAGAAGTCCTACATTCTTCGCATCCGGGAACAGCTCGTTCAGCATAGCTGCCTGCTGGTCAAGCGGAGCCAGGTCAGAAGTTCCGGATACGTTGGTTCCTACCAGGCCGTCGAAGTTGTCGATATCAAGTGCTACGCCATACTCGGTAACAGCGGTTCCCAGTACCGGGATGGTATCGGTTCCCTGTGCTGCTGCCTGGAGAGCCGGTGTGGCATTTGCAAGAATCAGGTCTACATTGTCAGATACAAGCTGATTGATGATGGTCGCACAGGTAGCGGAATCTCCGGATGCATTCTGCTCCTCGAAGGTTACATTGTCTTCGCCAAGTGCTTCTACGATAGCGTCCTTGAAGCCCTGTGTTGCTGCGTCCAGTGCCTCATGCTGTACCAGCTGGCAGATACCTACGGTGTAGGTCTGTCCATCTGTGGAAGCCGCGTCTGCGGTATCAGTGGTCTCTGTGGTTTCTGCTGCGGTTGTGGTATCAGCCTTGCTTCCTCCGCAGGCTGCCAGTGACAGGGTCATGGTTCCTGCCAGTGCTAATGCGAGTAACTTTTTCATAGTATATCCTCCTGTATATCCTCCATTTTGCGGCGCTGACGCTTTGACGTCACAATGCTTTGACGTGTTAAAGTGCCGCATCACTTTTTACATTGTATACCGCGAGGTGCTTTTTGTCAATGCTTAATTTTGGAAAATGAGGTTGATAGAACGGAAGGTTGTAGACTCCGGGGAGAAACAGAAAGCCCTCGGGGGACACGCTGATTTTCCTGCTCGTCCCTACGGAAAATCGGCTAACGTCCCCCGAGGGCTTTCTGTTTCTCCCCGGAGATTTACGTTTGATTCTATGTCCGTTATTCGATTGTCATCTCAAAACTAATTCTCTCTCCACTGGAGTCCCCCGGATAATAATCCACCGTAAAGCTCTTCACGCCGTCCAGGATCTGCACAACCTGCTGATAGGTACCGATGCGGCCTGCGGGGAGGTAGGTGTAGTCGTAGTCTTCGAACAGGAATCGGGGGCGGGACTCCTCTTCTTCGGTGCCCCACCAGTCCAGTACATCGTTATACCTGCCGTTATCCTCGTTAAAATAGATACCGTAGTAGTTGTCCATGTAGCGGGTCTCATCTCCCTCGTTGGTGACCTGGAAATCCAGCCGGTAGAAGGTGTAGCCGTCCTCTGCCTGTGCGCCCTCGTAGGTGTCGCCCAGGCGTTCGCTGCCGATGGGTTCCAGAGTACAGTAGGAGCCACCGGTATCCGCGGTCATCATGCCGGGAATACTCCCTCTGAGCCAAAGCTTAAGGGTGACTGCCAGGAAAATAATTCCCAAGACCAGAAAGATACTGCCGACAATCCGAAATATCAGTGTATTTTTCTCCGTTGTCCTAGATTCCATCCCCGGCACCTCCATCCTGCGCTTCAAAGTCTTCCGGACTGGGTACCGCAACGGACAGATTGCCATTCTCATCAACAGAAATTTCCTCTGATGACTGGCCTTCTACTTCCGTCTCGTCAATGAAGATTTCTTCCGGCAGCAGACCTTCCGCCTCTGCCTCATCTGCGGCCTGCTCCAATTCTGCGGCCTCATCATCGGTCAGGCTCTTGATGGGCAGCTCGATCCTATGGCTGCGGAGCAGGTTGCCTCCGTCCCAGTCCGTGCAGTCGTACTCGTCCAACCACAGTACTGCTGTGTCCGCGTCAGCATCCACCAGGAAACCGTACCAGCCGTCGCAGTATGTCTCCCCTTTGAAGGAGCTGTCATCCAGCGCCGGATACACGCCCAGAATCTGCGCGTAGGGTTCAAAATAATAACTGGAAATGGGTTCCCGGTAATGGCCTTCTGTCTCCAGATAGATACCATAAAGCCCGTTGTAATCCTCGTACTGGCCGTCGCTCTCGCCCTGTACATGGACTGCCACCAGCTTTTTGCCTTCCTCCATGGTCGGGAAGACGTTTTGATCCGCCACTTCCCGGCACTCCAGTGCCTGCAGGGTGATGCCATCCTGGAAAATAAAGGAATCGCCCACCCGGTTTTCCACGATTTCCACACTGTTTCCGTCGTTCGTATCCGATACAATCACACTCGTCATAGTTCTGGTCGTCGTATAGTTCATGGTTCCCACAAACAGGAAGATACTGACGATAAAGAACAGGAGGCAGAATACAAAGAAGCCCACGCCCTTTTTCTTTGCCGTCTCCCCTTCGTAAGCTGTATAAGTATAGCCATCCTCCTGATAAGTAAAGCTTCCATCCCGTTCTTCGCCGGGATGGGCGCTGTAGGTGCGATGGCTTCTGTGGCAATCTTCGTCAGAGCGGTCGCCAAAGCGGTCATGCACGGCCTCATGCTGCTCCTCAGCAGTTTCCTGTCGGTTGAAGCAGCCGCATTTGGGGCAGATGCCATAGTATTTCTCGTAGTCAAATTTCTTATTGCAGTTGTAACAGCGCACAGGCGGCCCTCCCTCCTACTCCCAGGGGAGCTGTGAATTTTCGATTTTTTTATCGCGAAGCATCAGCTCGGTCACGGCCTCCTTTGGGGACTTGTCCTCAAATAGTACCTTGTTGACCTGCTCGATAATCGGAATTTCGATGTTATATTTCCGTGCAAGAGCCACAGCTGCCTTGGCGGAATAGACGCCTTCGACCACCATTTTCACCTCGTTCATAGCCTCCCGCATGGTGCGGCCCTGCCCCATCAGGTAACCGGCCCTGCGGTTCCGACTGTGTACCGAGGCACAGGTTACAATCAGATCGCCAATACCGGACAGGCCGTTGAAGGTCTCCTGGCGTCCGCCCATGGCGGTGCCGATGCGGCTCATTTCCGCGATTCCCCGGGTAATGAGGGCTGCCTTTGTGTTGTCGCCGTAGCCCAGGCCGTCCGCGATACCTGCCGCCAGCGCAATCACATTTTTCAGGGCACCGCCCAGCTCAATGCCCAGCATATCCGGGCTTGTGTATACACGAAATACCTGATTCATAAAGAGATTCTGGATGTACTCTGCTGTCTCCCGGTCATGGGCGCCTGCCACCACCGTAGTCGGTAAGCCCCGGCTAACTTCTTCTGCATGGCTGGGTCCCGACAATACCGCCGCACGGCAGTTTGGAATCTCATCTTCGATGACCTCGGTCATAATCTTCAATGTGCTTTCCTCAATGCCCTTGGATACGCATACGATTAACTGACCGTCCGCCACGCAGGGAGCCATATTGTGGGCCGTGCTGCGGATGCAGGCGGACGGAACCGCCAGCACCAGCATGTCCATGTTCTTCACGGCCTGCTGCAAATCATTGGTAATCTGAATCGCTTCGGGAATCTTTACGCCCGGAAGCTTATCCTTAAGCTCCCGGTTCTTTAAAAGGCTCTCCACCGAAGCCGCCGAGTGAGACCAGAGGGTCACTTCGTGCCCGTTATTGTGAAGCACCAGCGCAAGAGCCGTTCCCCAGCTGCCTGCTCCAATCACACCTGTTTTCGCCATAGTATTTCTCCTTTATTTCGCTTTCTGTCCAAGCTTGCTCTCCGTACCGTTTAAGAGTCTTCCGATATTCTTTCTGTGGCGGAAGATAGCCATCAGGCACAGGAAAATCGTAATCGCGTAGAGCTCATAGAGATGTCCCTGGGACAGTCCCCACTTTCCCTGCTGTCCAAACAGAATCGTTCCCACCGGCAGCCAGATGCTGACCAGAATAGACCCCAGGGATACGTAACGGGTCGCGCCCACGGCGCCTCCAAATAATACAACGGCCACCAGGGTCATAACCGGATCCAGGGACAGGTACAGACCTGCGGTAGCCGCAATGCCTTTTCCGCCCTTAAACTTCAGATAAAAAGGAAAATTATGCCCCAGAATCACACCCAGGGCTCCGTACATTCCCAGAAGCACGCCCATATTTTCATCCGGATAACGGCCCGCAAACAGGGCGCGTACCAGAAGCACCGCGAAGACACACTTAAAGCAGTCTCCCAGCAGGGTAATAAGGCCTGCCTTCCAGCCAAGCGTCCGGAGCGCGTTGGTGGCTCCCGCGTTGCCGCTTCCATGCTGGCGGATATCCGTACCTTTTAATTCTCCATAGATATAACCTGTCTGAAACAGTCCAAACACATAGCCGATCGCCACACATACCAGACGTATCATTACTGTTCTCCCTTTCTTTCCCGAATCAGGAACCGCAGAGCGGTTCCCTTGAAGCCGAACGCATCCCGGATTTTATTTTCCAGATATCTGGTGTAGGAGAAATGCATCAACTCCTTGTCATTTACAAAAATGACGAAGGTGGGCGGCTTTACCGCCACCTGTGTAATATAGAAAAGCTTCAAACGCTTTCCTTTATCTGAGGGCGGCTGCTGCAGGGCAACGGCCTCAGTCATAATCTCGTTCAGCACGCCGGTGGCCACGCGCAGATTCTGGTTCTGGATCACCATGTCGATGAGCTCAAAGAGCTTCGGCAGACGCTGACCGGTCACAGCGGAAATGAACGTAATCTCCGCGTAAGGCATATAGGATAAGATATTGCGGATCTTATTGGTATATTCGTAGACGGTCTTGTCATTTTTCTCGATGGCATCCCACTTATTGACTGCAATGATGATGCCCTTGCCGCGCTCATGGGCGATACCGGCGATCTTCGCGTCCTGCTCGGTGACGCCCTCTTTCGCGTCAATGACCAGAATGACCACGTCGGCCCGCTCCACCGCTGTCACGGTTCGGATGATACTGTAGCGCTCCAGCTCCTCTTTGATCTTGTTCTTCCGGCGCAGTCCTGCCGTATCAATGAAAATGTAGTCTTTGCCGTTCCGGCGCACCTCAGTGTCGATGGCGTCACGGGTGGTTCCCGCGATATTTGATACGATGACGCGGTTCTCGCCGATCAGCTTGTTGATAATGGAAGATTTTCCCACATTCGGTTTTCCGACGATAGCAATACGGGGACGGTCATCCTCCTCAACCTCACCGGTCTGCTCCGGGAAATGCTTCACGACCTCGTCCAGCAGATCGCCGATACCCAGTCGGGAAGCCGCGGAAATCGGCACCGGATCGCCGATACCCAGATTATAAAATTCATAGGTATCCGCCATAAACTTCTGGAAACTGTCCACTTTATTGATAGCCAGCACTACCGGCTTTCTGGAACGGCGCAGCATATCCGCCACCTTGGAATCCGCGTCCACCAGCCCCTGACGCACATCCGCCAGGAAGATAATCACATCCGCAGTATCAATGGCGATCTGGGCCTGCTCCCGCATCTGGGACAGGATGATGTCGCTGCTGTCCGGCTCGATTCCACCGGTATCAATCAGGGTAAATGCGTGATCCAGCCATGTTACATCCGCGTAAATACGGTCTCTTGTTACGCCGGGCGTGTCCTTTACGATGGAAATATTCTCCCCCGCAAGCGCGTTGAACAGGGTGGATTTTCCCACGTTCGGGCGTCCGACAATCGCTACTATCGGTTTACTCATTCTCTAATTTCTCCTATTCTTCTTGATACTCTATCTTAATTCTCAGATCGGCCGAGTACGGCATCCAGAAAAGATTTTCCGTCTGATTTTACAATAGTTATGGGCACTTGTAAAGCCCCGGACAGTTCTTCCACGGTCACATCGTCCAGGAATACCTGCTCGCCGCTCTTCATCATATGCTCGGTCAGCAAAAGCTCCTCGCCCAGGTTCAGGTCGGCTAACTGCTTTTTCAGATCCTGTCCGGTCAGAAGGCCGGCCACGGTAATCTTACCGCCAAAAAACTCATTTTTCACGGCTTTTACCTGCAAATCCAGTTTTGGATATTTGGCTTTAATCTCCTGACCAAGCTCTTCGAGAATCGGTGCTGCCAGTTCGCCGGTGGCTATGGTCACACGGCGCTCGCAATCGTCTCCAGCCAGGGCTGCCAGTTCTTCACGCACCTCTTCTTGCAGAAGCCTTATCATACCGACGCCATTTTCCAATTGCATGTATCCGTCGTAGCTGTCTTCTGTCGGAATCTCCTCCTCTGCCAGCAGATACCACTCGTCGCCTGCGTGAATGAAATGGCTGCCATATTCTTTATAGAGACGATCCTGCCAGCTGTGAATCAGGGCCAGCACTGCGCACGCGTCCTCTTTTGTAAAAGGTTCCAGAGGATACAGGCCGTCCCGGTAACGGGTCAGTCCCACCGGCACCACCGAGACACTCTGCAGATAAGGCAGATATTTTACCAGCTGCTCAATGCTGTATTCCAGCTCTTTACCGTCGTTGACACCTTTGCAGAGCACAATCTGACCGTTCATAACAATGCCCGCCTCATAGAAACGATCCACCTTTTTGAGGGCGTCCCCGGCGAAGCGGTTATGAAGCATCTGACAGCGAAGCTCCGGGTGCATGGCCTGGAAGGAAATATTAATAGGCTCCATGCGGTAGGTGATGATGCGCTGTACATCCTCGTCACTCATATTGGTAAGGGTCACATAATTGCCCTGCAAAAAAGAAAGCCGGGAATCATCGTCCTTGAAATACAGGGTATCCCGCATGCCCTTCGGCAATTGATCAATAAAACAGAAGATACATTTATTGCTGCAGGAACGATAATCGTCCATCATGCCATTTTCAAACTCGATGCCTAAATCGTCCTCGTATTCCTTCTCGATTTCCAGCTCCCACTCCTCGCCGTCTGCCTTGCGGACCAGAATCTCCAGATATTCCTCATTGATCAGATAGTGATAGTCAAAGACGTCTTTCACCGGCTGGCCGTTCACAGCCACCAGCACGTCTCCCGGCTCCAGCTCCAGCTCTTCGGCAATGCTGCCCGATTCTATGGTTTTGATTACGTGTTCTTTCGTTTTTTTCATATTTTCGCAAAAACTCCTTCTTTTCCATTTACCATCATACATTATTTGAAAATAAAAAGCAATCTGTCTTGACGATCTGTATCGGAAAATGGTATAAATGATATGTAGTATGTTTTCACTAACATATCGAAATTTACGTCATATTATTCGGAGGACAGTCATGTCAGAAACAAATCAGTTTGACAATATTTTACCCATCGCGCCGCTGAAAATCGCCGCTCTGGAAAGCAGCATGTATTTTGCCAGGAAGGTGGACAACTATCTGGTGGATTTTCGTAAGACCGCCAATATGCAGCACCGCGATAACGTATATTTTCAGGAGTATGCTCAGGATTCCTACCTGGTAGACTGCTCTTGTCCCCGTTTCGGAACCGGTGAAGCGAAAGGCCGTCTCGGTGAATCCGTCCGCGGAAGCGACCTGTTTGTCATCGTGGACGTCTGCAACTACAGCATCACTTACAATGTCTGTGGCCATGAGAATCACATGTCTCCGGACGATCATTATCAGGATCTGAAGCGTATCATTTCCGCTGCCACCGGTAAGGCACACCGCATCAATGTGGTGATTCCGTTCCTTTATGAGGGCCGCCAGCACCGCCGTACCAGCCGTGAGTCTCTGGACTGCGCGCTGGCCCTGCAGGAGCTTCAGAATATGGGTGTTACCAATATCATCACCTTCGACGCCCATGACCCGCGTGTACAGAACGCCACCCCTCTGAACGGCTTTGATAATTTCCAGCCGCCCTATCAGTTTATGAAGGCGCTGCTGCGCACCGAACCGGATCTGCAGGTGGATAACGATCACTTAATGATCATCGCCCCCGACGAGGGCGCCATGGAGCGTGCGGTATACTTCTCCAACGTCCTGGGTATCGACCTGGGTATGTTCTATAAAAGAAGAGACTACTCCACCATCGTAAATGGCAAGAACCCCATCGTAGCCCATGAGTTCCTGGGAACCTCCCTGACCGGCAAGGACGTCATCATCATCGACGATATGATCTCCTCCGGCGGAAGTATGCTGGATGTGGCTAAGCAGATGAAGGAGCGGGGTGCGCGCAACGTCTACGTCTGCTGCACCTTCGGCCTTTTCACCGATGGCTTTGAAAAGTTCGACGAGTACTACGAGAAGGGCTACATCAAGCGTATCGTCACCACGAACCTGAACTACCGCTCTCCGGAGCTTCTTGAGAAGCCCTACTACACTGAAGCGGATATGACCAAGTTCCTGGCTACGATTATTGATACCATGAATCATGACACTCCGATTGGAAAGATCAACAACCCGACCGAGAAGATCCGGAAGCTCCTGGAAAAGAGGCAGAACGGAGATCTTGGGAAATAAATCAGAACTCCGATAAAACAGGGGCCGATGCAAAATTATCGAAACAGATAGAATTGCATCGGCCTTATTATTTATCCCAAAATAACCACTCTATTTCAGCATCAGGAATGCCCCCAGATTTCCGCGCTTTCCATGGGACGCCCGGTGGCTGAATAAAAGAGAGGAATTACAGCAGGTGCAGAGATCTGTGACTGCTGTGTGCTCCGGCAGAATTCCTGCTTCCCGGAAAATCAGCTCGTTGGACCTCCAGAGATTCAGCTGGTACTTGCCATTTTCTTTGGCATAGTATAATTCCGGCCAGTATTCCTTTGAAAACGCCTTCCGGAACTCTTCGATCACATCGGCGCTCACCTCATAGCAGTCCTGACAGATAGAGGGACCGATAACTGCCCGGATGTCCGATGGGTTACTCCCATATTCTTCCTGCATTCGTTCTACTGTCTTTTTTCCGATCTTTCCCACCGTACCCCGCCAGCCGGAATGGGACAGGCCGATGGCCTTCTTTACCGGATCCACAAAATACAGCGGTACGCAGTCCGCGTAAAAGGTGGCCAGCACAAGCCCCGGCACATTGGTAATCAGGCCGTCTATGTCGGTGTAGTCCTTTGGGCGCGCAAAACCCTTGCCCCGATCGGCTTCGGTGACAGCCCGGATGTTCGTGGTATGGGTCTGATCAGAGCAGACCAGATCGGCGCAGTCGAAGCCCACAGCTTCGCCCAGCCTCCGATAGTTTTCCCGTACCGCTTCTTCCCTGTCGCCACGGGTGAAGCTTACGTTCATGGTACTGCAGACGCCCTCGCTAACGCCGCCCAGACGGGTGGAAAAGGCGTGGGTAACGATGCCGGTTTCCTCCAGAAGGGAAAATTGTAAAAACGGAACGCCTGCACGCTCCACCAGGTGTGTCGTTATTCTGTCTTTTACTTTTTTCCATTCATAGACATTCTCTCTGTCCAGCTTCGTCATCTCAACCGCTGCCTGTTTCTGTTCCATTCGATTTTCTCCTTTGCATTGCCACCGATGTCTTTCCTTCTTCACTGTATTTATTTTACTTTTAAACTTTTCTTGATTGAATATTATATTTATTCAATAAAAACAATAAGGAAAGGCATCCCGAATCAGCCGGATGTTCCTCCCCTGAATCGCCACCACATCAAATCGACAGGCCTGCCCGTCCGAAACGCGGTGCTTCATCCGGTAATAATCAGCCACCTTACATATTTTCTGCTGCTTCCGTAGATTTACGGCCTCTGCCGGAGTCCCGTAAGCCGCGTTCCTCCGATATTTTACCTCTATAAATACAAGTGCGCTGCCGTCCCGGGCGATAATGTCAATCTCACCCAGACGGCAGCGAAAATTCTGTTCCAGTATCTCATAGCCCTGCGCCTTCAGAAACACAGCGGCCAAAGCTTCCTCTTCCGTGCCGATTTGACGGCGGTTTTGCATAGAAGCCTCCTAAATTTTTTCAGCGCATCTTCTTGAATTGTAAACAATTCAAGAAGCATCGGATATTCATCCGATGTGAAAAGAATAGCAAAAACAAGCTTACAAGCAAGCTTGACACTTGTTTTCACTATCCTTTTCGCGCCCTCTAAATTATTTACGTATAGTTTTTAATAAAGGTTCTGCGATGAATCGGCGTCGGCCCCAACTCCTTCAAGGCCGCGATATGCTGCGCCGATCCGTAGCCCTTATTGGACGCGAAGCCGTATCCCGGGTAAATCTCCTCGTATTCCACCATCATATGATCCCTGGTGACCTTGGCAATGATGCTGGCCGCCGCAATGGACACACTCTTGGCGTCGCCCTTGATAATGGGAACCTGGGGAATCTCCACCAGCGGAATCGTCACTGCGTCATTTAACAGGACGGACGGCTGCACCTTCAGATTGGAAATCGCCATCCGCATGGCCTCATAGGTGGCCTGCAGAATGTTGATCTCGTCGATACGGGCCGGGCTGATAACGCCGATGCCCGTCGCCACCGCCTTTTCCATAATCTCATCATACAAAAGCTCACGCTTTTTCTCCGACAGCTTCTTAGAATCGTTAAGATAGAGAATCTCACAGTCTGGTGACAGAATCACAGCTCCGGCCACCACCGGGCCTGCCAACGGTCCTCTGCCCACCTCGTCGATGCCGCAGACGGCTCCATAGCCCCCGTACTGATGCTCAAAGGAACGCATGCCCTCCAGACGCTCCCGCTCCTTCGCTAATTTTTCCTGTTTCCGCTGCTCCCGCTCCACGCGCAGCTGCTCTGTCTTTGTCATAATTCCGCCTCTACTGATGCTTCAAAATGCCGAAAGAATCCAGGGGCCAGATACGCAGCCATGCCCGTCCGATGATCTCTTTCCGGTGAATCAGCGCCACGCTGGGATCACGGCTGTCTGAGCTGTAGTTCCGGTTATCGCCCAACACGAAATACTCATCATCACCCAGGGTAATGGGCTCCGCAGCCAGTCCTGCGTCCTGCATGACCTCGCGGCCATAGGATTCCTCAAGCACCTCTCCGTTGATATAAATCTCACCATCTGCAATCTGCACGGTCTCACCCGGCAGTCCGATGATACGTTTGATATAATACGTATTATCCTTGTAGCGGAACGGAAACACAATAATGTCAAACCGCTCCGGATCGTGGAACCGATATGTAAGCTTATCCACGATCAACTGATCGCCGTCGTCCAGGGTATTTTCCATAGACTCACCGCTCACATGGGTCCGCTGCCCTACAAAGGTAATAATCAGAAATGTGATAGCCAGAACAATGCCCACATATACCAGCATGCCGAGAAGCTCCCGCATAACATTCGGCTTCTCTTCTGTCTCGATATCCTCTCTGTTATCTCTCTGTTCCATTGTCAGTCCTCCTGCGCCTGTTCCGGCAGCTCCAGTGTGATTTTGCCCAGCTTTCCACTCCGGAAATCTTCCAGCAGGATAGCTGCAGCCTTGGTCAGATCCGGTTCTCCGCCCTTCATCAGGCAGCCCCTTCGCTTCGCGATCTCTCCCAAAAGCTCCACCTCGCCAAGCGCCTCATCTGCGTCATATCGCTCGTTGATGGTGCCGCTGTACCTGCTTTTCAAAAGCTTCAAAAGTTCCAGAGACAACTCCTCTGTATTCAAAATTTCTTCTTTAATGGAACCAATCATAGCCAGCTTGATACCCACCTCCTGGTCCTCAAACTTTGGCCAGAGGATACCCGGGGTGTCTAAGAGTTCCACCTGCTTATTCAGGCGCACCCACTGGGCGCCCTTGGTGACGCCGGGCTTATTGCCGGTCTTGGTGCAGGCCTTGCCCGCAAAGCTGTTGATAAAGGTAGACTTGCCCACGTTGGGGATACCCGCCACCATAGCGCGGACCGGACGGTTCAGGATACCTCTTCTTCGATCGCGCTCAATTTTCTCCTTGCAGGCTTCCTGGACAGCTGCGTTCACACTCTTAAAGCCTGCACCGCTGCGGGAATTGAGCTTCACCACCTGGAAGCCCTTTGCCCGAAAATAAGCGCTCCAGGCCTCGTTGGCCGCCTCGTCCGCCAGATCGGACTTATTTAACAGGAGCAGTCTCGCCTTATTGCGGCCCAGATCGTCGATGTCAGGATTTCGGCTGCTCAGGGGCACACGGGCGTCCACCAGCTCGATGACCAGATCCACCAGCTTGATATTCTCCTGCATCATTCTCCGGGCCTTGGTCATATGTCCCGGATACCACTGTATATTCATCGTTCATTCTCCATTTTTTATCTATTTCAACCACCCGAAGCGCTCCCCGGGCGTCACCACAAACCAGGCCCTGCCCAGTATATCTTCCTTTTTTACATTGCCGATGTTGGCGCTTCGGCTGTCCTCACTGTTGTTGCGGTTATCGCCCAGCACGAAATATTCGTCCGTTCCCAGCTTTACGCCTTCCTCAGCCAGTCCTGCGTCCTGCATGCTTTCGGTCTGTACGGTCTCGTTCAGCAGCTCGCCGTTGACAAAGACGCGGCCGCTCTTGATGGTGACGGTGTCGCCTGGCTTTCCTACCACCCGCTTGATGTGGTAATGGGCGTTCTGGTTGCCGTTGGGCTTAAACACAATCAAATCTCCGTAGGACGGTGACTTCACTTCATAAATCAGACGGTTAATTAACACCTTATCGCCGCTTTTCAGGGTTGGCTCCATAGACTCGCCCACATTGCTTAAGGAATAACCGAAAAACCAGACCACCATACAGCCTACCACAAAGGCCAGAATAATCTCTCCTATCCAGACTGTCGCTCCCTGCAGAGCGGACAGATTGATTGTTCTTTTTCTCCGTCGGAAGTTTAATCCTCTTCTACGCATCGTTACTCCTCCACAACCTTTCCAAACAGGATTCTGCCCCTGCAAAATCCCCGCCTGCCCGGAGGGCCTTTCCTGTGTCCCAAAGCTACATGAAAGAAAAAGGGAGAATTTTCATTCTCCCTCTTATCTTTACAACTTCGTGATTATTTTACAAGCTCTTTCACCTTTGCGCGCTTTCCTACACGTCCTCTTAAGTAGTTCAGTTTCGCACGTCTTACCTTACCATGACGAACAACCTCAACCTTCTCTACGTTCGGGGAATGCAGCGGCCATGTCTTCTCAACGCCTACGCCGTTGGAATTCTTTCTTACAGTAAAGGTAGCGCGGGCTCCGCCGCCCTGCTTCTTCAGTACGATACCCTCGAATACCTGAATACGCTCACGGTTACCCTCTTTGATCTTACCGTAAACCTTTACGGTATCTCCTACCTTAAACTCCGGTACTTCAGCCTTCAGCTGCTCAGCCTCAATGTTCTTAATAATCTCGTTCATTTCGTTGTCTCCTCCTTATTTTCTGGATGTTCTTACCGCCAGTACAAAGGACCCGAAACCGCACCGGAGGCCGGCGCGTATCTGTCTCGCTTCTCTCTCGATCTTATCAAATAGAATTCTGCCAAAAGATGCCCTTTCCGACTGCTGCAGCAGCGGACCATCTGCTTTTTTATCACAACGTGGTTAATTTTATCATAGGAATCCTGAAAATGCAAGGATTTCTTTCTATCATTTTCATATAATTTTCTTAATTTTATTTTAAAGCGCCCACCTGAATCCAGCGTCCCCGCAGAAGCCGGATCAGGAAAAAGATACCGCGGCAGATAAGTTCCACCGCCATAGTCGCCCAGACGCCTAAGACCCCGAACTGTCTAGTAAATAAGAGCACCGTCACCACACGGATGCCCCACATACTGCACAGATTGATGAGAAACGGGCCCTTGCCGTCTCCCGCGCCCAGATACTGGGCTACCTGCACGGAAAAGCCGATGGCCGCAGCATTGACAAAGGCATTCATGAACCAGATACTGCTGGCCACAACACCGATGGCTGCTGTAGCCTGATAACCCAGGCCCCCCACCATGGCTGTATCGATATAACTCATAAGAGTCATTACGAGCTGCTCCAGGATCGCCGGAACAGACAGGGAAACCACCAGCTTCATCTGTTCTTTTACCGGAATTGCCTCGCCTGCGCGCAGGCGGGCGCTCACCTCAAGCATGTTCATAGTGACTTCCTGTTACACCGTAATGCGCAGAAATCACGCCAACAGCGTGATTTCCGGCTTACTTATATAAATAATTTACGCATGAATACCCCGGTTCTCGTCGCCGGACTCATTCACGCCGAACTCATAATCATTGCCCGGCAGAATCATGTTCAGCAGGATGCCTGCGATAGCTGCGATAGCCAGCGCAGTCAGGGTAATCGGGGTGCCGCCTACCGTGAAGGTGATGCCGCTGCTGAAGCCCAGTCCGCATACAAAGATAACGCCTGCGATAATCAGGTTTCTGGACTTAGTCAAATCTACCTTGTTCTCTACCACGTTACGCACGCCGATGGCAGAAATCATAC
>NZ_JBOKYU010000035.1:0-26361 GCF_051972735.1 Laedolimicola sp.
GGTTTATTCTTAGGCATATAAAATTCTTTAAATTCTTTCTTAAAATCAAAAGCCATAATAACCTCCAAAATTCCGACTTACCGAATTTCCCTTCACATCTATTCCACTGCCTGCACCCTCTCCAAATGGTCGAGTTGCCGGATTGGTTGTCAGCCCTTTTCGTTTTACAAAAATCGTCCCAAAATGCCTGACATCTAATCTACTGTCTCAAATCGTGACATCTAATCCGAGGTTACAACCTGACATACATTTTGCAGTAGATATGTTTCCATATATGAAAACCGAGCTTTTTCAGAAGTCAGACTTCAAATCCAAACCTCCGAAAAAGCCCGGAAATACGCCGCTTTTCAGCACTTATTTATCTTTTCTTAACAACAAACAGACCGTCTCAACATGCACTTTCCGATGAATCTCGTCCAAGCCACTGTACTTACTCGCAGTACCCTGTTTTCATGTCAATCAGGTTGCGGAGCGGTCTCTGTACCATATAGCATTCCAGGTTTTCGATACAGATGGTCAGAATCTGCTCCAGGGTCTCCGGCAATGCGTAGCCGCCGGAGATATGGGGCGTCAGGATGACATTTTCCATATCCCAGAGGGGATGTTCGGCGGGCAGGGGCTCCGGATCGGTCACGTCCAGACAGGCTCCGGCAATGCGCTTCTCCTGCAGTGCTTTCACCAGGGCGTCGGTGTCTACGGTGATACCACGGCCTACGTTCATGAGAACTGCGTTTTCCTTCATCAGCGCCAGGCGCTCCGCGTTCATCATATGATAGGTATCCTGGTTACCCGGCAGGCTCATGGCTACGATATCCGCTTTCGGAAGCTCCCGCTCCAGACGCTCCAGGGTGTAGAGATCATCCACGCCCTCAGGCTTCCGGCCTTCGCGCCGCTTGATTCCCACGGTACGGCAGCCCAGTGCCTTCATCTTCCGGGCAAACATGGTTCCTATATCGCCCATACCGATGACCAGCACTCGGCTTCCCTGAATCACATGGACGTGGCCTTCGCTCCTCCAGACATGCTCCCGCTGGTTCCGGGCGTAGAGATTCAGCTTTTTCTGAAGTTCAAAGAGCACGCCGATCATATGCTCAGAGATAGCCAGGCCGTAAGCGCCGGTGGCGTTGGTCAGCACCGCGTCCTTCGGCAACGCGCCGTCGCAGAAGCCTTCGGTTCCGGCGTTATTGAGCTGCAGCCATTTCAGTTCCTCCGCATACTTCAAAAGTGCGGGATCCACATTTCCCAGGATGACCTCCGCGTCCCGGATGACCTTCTCTGTCACGTCTTTCTGTGGACAGTAACAAAATTCCAGATGACGGAAATTCATTTCCAACCGTTCCTTTTGTCTCTCGTTCAGAGGCAGCGTAACCAGAATCTTCATAACAATTCCTCCTCGTGCAGGTATCGACAGCTTATCCTGTCCGACCCTTGCGTTTTGCCCTACACCCGGACCTTTACTCCCTTCGTATCCCGGCTTCCGGCTTTTAATTTATTTAATACAAGCTGTTTTTCCTTATATTCTATACTTTCTTCCTGTCCTGCATGGTACAGATGAATCGCTTCCAGCGCGTCCTTTTCTGCGAGACGCATCCCCCGGACTCCGACCGCGCCCTTTTTCTTCTCCGGTATCTCGGAGATATCGAAGCGCAGGAAATATCCGTCCCGGCTCTGCAGCACCACCTGCCCGGTTCCGTCTGTGACAATGGCCTTAAGAAGCTCGTCTCCCTCGTTCAGCTTCGTAGCCGCCATGGTCTTCATTTTTGTCTCAAATTCGCTGCCGTCCACAATTTTCAACATACCCAGACGGGTGCCAAACAACAGCTTCTGATGCTTCAGGACTTCCATACTGCCAATGCCGACAATCTGCTCCTCGGTGCTGGAGAAATTGCCGAAGTTGTCGATGGGCACGCCCTTGTCCCGGAATTTTCCGAAGGGCAGATCCTGTACCTTCACGGTGTGCTGCTTTCCGGTGTCTGTGAATATACATATTTTTCCCGTATTCATGCAGGAAAATACATATTTATTTTCACTGTCTGCCGCTTCCTTATTGCGATCGTAAACGGACATGTCGATGGTCTTAGCGTAGCCGAAGCGATCCATCAGGAACATAACCGGCATTTCCTCGATCTTCTTCTCTTCGAACACAATAGCCTCCGCATTCTCCACGGCTGTCCGTCTGGGACGGGCATAGGCTTTTTTGATGGCGTCCATATCTTTCAGAATGACGCGGGTCATGCTGGAATGATTTTCCAGAATATCCTCATACTCCGCGATATTCTTCAACGTTTTCTGATTCTCCTCCATCAGAGCCTGAATCTCCAGACCAATCAGGCGGTACAGACGCATTTCCAGGATAGCCTGGGCCTGACGCTCGGTGAAATGAAGCTTTGCGGCACGTTTCTTAGAAGCCTCGGACTTGAAGCGAATGCCGTCGGTGATGCCTGCAGTCAGACAGGCTTTGGCGTCCTTGATATTCTTGCTGCCCCGCAGGATCTCAATGATCAGATCGATGACCTCACAGGCTTTGATAAGGCCTTCCTGAATCTCCCGCTTCTCCTGCTCTTTTGCCAGCAAGGTGCGGTATTTCCGGGTGGTCAGTTCGTACTGAAATTCGATATAATGCTCCAGGATCTGGCGCAGACTTAAGGTCTCCGGCTTGCCGTCGGCGACTGCAAGCATGTTGACGCCGAAGGTGTCCTCCAGACGTGTCTTCTTGTAAAGCATATTTTTCAGGTTTTCGGTATCCGCACCCTTTTTCAGCTCCAGGACGATACGGATGCCCTCTTTGGAAGACTGGTTGGAGATATCAGTGATCTCCGGAGCTTTCTTGCTCTCCACGAGACCTGCGACATCATTCAGGAATTTGGCGATATTCGCGCCGATCATCGGGTAGGGAATCTCCGTGATAACCAGCTGCTCCTTACCGCCCTTCAGCTTCTCCACTTGTACACGGCCGCGGATCTTAATCTTTCCGGTTCCGCTCTCGTAGATAGCCGGAAGCTCGTCCTTGTTGACGATGATGCCGCCTGTGGGAAAATCCGGTCCCGGCATCAGCTCCAGCAGCTTCTCGGTGCTGATCTCCGGGTTTTTCAGATAGGCCTTGGCTGCGTCGATAACCTCGCCAAGGTTGTGGGGCGGAATGCTGGTGGCCATACCGACTGCAATACCGTCAGATCCGTTCACCAGAAGGTTCGGCAGACGGACAGGCAGGACGCTGGGTTCCTTCTCCGTCTCATCGAAATTCGGAACAAAATCCACCACATCTTTATCCAGATCCGCCAGGAAGGTCTCCTGGGTTACTTTCTGAAGGCGTGCCTCGGTGTATCGCATGGCGGCGGCGCCGTCGCCCTCGATGGAGCCAAAATTGCCGTGTCCGTCCACCAGGGGCATGCCCTTTTTAAAATCCTGGGACATGACCACCAGGGCATCGTAGATGGAGCTGTCGCCGTGGGGGTGGTATTTACCCATGGTATCGCCGACGATACGGGCGCATTTTCGATACGGGCGGTCATAGCGGATACCAAGCTCGTACATATCATAAAGGGTTCTGCGCTGTACCGGCTTTAAGCCGTCCCGCACATCCGGTAAAGCCCTTGCAATGATGACGCTCATGGCATAGTCGATGTAGGATTTCTGCATGAGGTCTGAATATTCTGTGCGTATAATCTGTTCTTCCATAGCTTCCTCCCTTTATATGTCCAACTCCGCGTCGCGGGCGTGCTCGTAGATAAATGCCCGTCTGGGCGGTACTTCCGTTCCCATCAGCATCTCCGTGACGCTGGAGGCCATACGGGCGTCCTCGATCTCAATGCGCTTTAAGATACGGGTCGCCGGGTTCAGGGTCGTCTCCCAGAGCTGCTCCGCGTCCATCTCTCCCAGACCTTTGTAGCGCTGCAGGGTAAAACTGCCCTTATGGCGCTTCCGGTACTGCTCCAGGGCCTTATCATCGTACAGGTACTCTTCCTGACCCTTGGCCGGCATGGCCTTGTAGAGAGGCGGCATGGCGATATAGACATGGCCCTCGTAAATCAGTTCGGGCATGAACCGGTAAAACAGGGTCAATAGCAGCGTGGAAATGTGCGCTCCATCCACATCCGCATCGGCCATGATAATGATCTTATCGTAGCGCAGCTTTGTAATATCGAAGTCATTGCCGTAGCCTTCGGAAAAACCGCAGCCAAAGGCGTTGATCATGGTTTTAATCTCAGCGTTGGCCAGAACCTTGTCGATACTGGCCTTTTCCACGTTCAGGATCTTGCCTCGTATCGGCAGGATGGCCTGAAAATTCCGGTCGCGGGCTGTCTTGGCAGAACCGCCTGCGGAATCTCCCTCCACGATGAAAATCTCGCATCTGGAAGCGTCCCGGCTCTCACAGTTGGCCAGCTTGCCGTTGGAATCGAAGGAATATTTCTGCTTGGTCAGGAGATTGGTCTTGGCACGTTCCTCGGTCTTACGGATCTTCGCCGCCTTTTCCGCACAGCCGATAACGCTCTTTAAGGTCTCCAGGTTGCGGTCGAAATAGCGGACAATCTCGTCTCCGGTGACCTTTGCTGTGGCCTTGGAAGCGTCCTGGTTATCCAGCTTGGTCTTGGTCTGGCCCTCGAAACGGGGAGCCGGATGCTTGATGGAAATGACCGCAGTCATACCGTTTCGCACATCCGCGCCGGTGAAGTTCGCGTCCTTCTCCTTCAGGATGCCAAGCTCCCTGGCGTAATTATTGATGACCGTGGTAAAGATGGTCTTGAAGCCGGTCAGGTGAGTGCCGCCCTCAGCATTGTAAATATTGTTACAGAAACCCAGGACGTTCTCATGAAACTCATTCACATACTGGAACGCACCCTCAACTACAATGCCCTCGGACTCGCCCTTGAAATAAACAACCTCGTGAACGGTCTCCTTGTTCTTATTCAGGTCCTCCACGAAGCCGATGATGCCATTTTCCTCATGGTACTCCACATGCTCGACCTCGTCGCCTCTGCGATCTTCGAAGATAATCGTCAGCTCCGGGTTCAGATAAGCAGTCTCGTGGAGACGGCTCTTGACCTCCTCCGCCTGAAAACGGGTCTTCTCGAAGATCTCCGGATCCGGCAGAAAATTAATCTTCGTTCCGGTCTCGCGGGTGCGGCGAAGCTTCGGAAGCAGGCCTTCCTCCAGTTCAATGGTGGGGATACCCCGCTCGTAATGATCGTGATGTACGCAGCCGTCCCTGCTGATTTCGATATCCAGGTATGTAGAAAGGGCATTGACAACAGAGGAACCCACACCGTGGAGACCGCCGCTGGTCTTGTATACAGAATCGTCGAATTTGCCTCCTGCGTGCAGAGTCGTGAATACCAGACGCTCCGCGGATACGCCCTTGGCGTGCATGTCCACGGGAATACCACGGCCATTGTCCGTCACAGTACAGGATCCGTCCTTCTCCAGATATACACTGATTTTCGAACAGAAGCCCGCCAGATGTTCGTCCACGGAATTGTCCACAATCTCATAGATCAGATGGTTCAGGCCCTTGCGGGACACGCTGCCAATATACATGCCGGGCCTTTTACGTACCGCCTCCAGTCCTTCCAGAACGGAGATGCTGCCTGCGTCGTAGGTTGTTTGATTTGCCATGTTGTTCACTCCTGATTTTATAGTCACGGGACGTCCCGTACAAATGTTCTGTTTTCAACTTTAATAGTATAACATACTCGTTTTGCTTTTACAAACCCATTTTTCTATTTTTCGTCTGAGTCTGTACAGGTAGATGCAGCTTCCCAGGGTTACGTAGATTTCCAGCAGACTGGAAATAATACCGACATAAATGTACAGAAAGACTCCTACGGCTGTCATAGATATCGCAATCCACTTTTCTATGCGAAACCCTGTCCCGTATTGTCGTTCCAGCAGAATAAGGAGACGCCTGATGCAGAACAGATATAGAATGGTTCCGCCCACGGACAGATATACGTGGATACGCGCCATAAGGGGAACCAGTCTCGTGCGATAGGGCAGACCAATTCCACACAGAAATACTGCCAGCGCCAGGCCTGTCAGCCATTCCTGCGTCCTGTCTGCGCATTTTGCCAGCTCCGCTGTTTCTTCTATATATAAATACAGATAACTTCCCACCAGCGCAGCCCACAGCAGGAAACATATCCGCCTGCTGCCTCGATTACCCAGAACTGAAAAATTCGTCTCTGTAAGTCCACGGCCTCTGGCCAGCGATATGGTCAGCACAATGATAAATAGTATGATAAGGACTTCATATCTTCGTTTCATGCCCTTAGTTTCTCTGCAAGGAACCGTTCCTATGCAGGTACTATGCGAAATTCACATCGAACCGCCACACAATAGCATGTAACTCTCACATTTTGGTTTTAAGACACAAAAAAACCCTTGAAATTCAAGGGTTTTCTAGCAGTCGATAGGGGAATCGAACCCCTGTTTTCGCCGTGAGAGGGCGACGTCTTAACCGCTTGACCAATCGACCATTTTTTCTTTCGCGCTTGCGACTTGTTTAGTATATAATAGTTTTCGGAGAAATGCAAGCACTTTTTCACTTTTTCTTGTATTTTTACAAATACATTTTTAAAACTATTTGTTCGATTTTCTGTCTTTCAGAAAAACAGAGCAGTAAAGTCTTACGGCTCTACTGCTCCATCTCTTTTCGTCAGAATTAATCCTGAGCGATGATCTCTTTTTTATTGTAAGATCCGCAGGACTTGCAAACACGATGAGGCATCATCAGGGCGCCGCATTTGCTGCACTTTACAAGATTCATTGCACTCATTTTCCAGTTTGCTCTTCTCTTATCTCTTCTACCTTTGGAAGATTTATTCTTAGGACAAATAGACATAGGTTACACCTCCTCTGATTTACTTACTGTTTTTAAAAATTTCGGCTATAACCGCCATTCTCGGATCCAACTCCACCGTATCACAGCCGCAGGGACCTTCATTCAGGTTCTTCCCGCATTTTCTGCAAATACCTTTGCAGTCCGGCTTGCAGAGGGTCTTCATGGGCCAGTTGACCAGAAGCTCTCCATACACCAGTTTGTCTGTGTCCAGGTTGTATCCATTGATAAAATCGGTTTCGTCCAGATCGTCGATTCTTCCTTCCGCAGACTGCTTCATATCCACTTCCTTTGAAAAAGAAACTTCAATCGGCACGTCCACTTCCGTCAGACAGCGGTCACAGGGAATCTGCGCCTTCACCGCGAACTCACCCTCAATCAGCAATTTATCATTGCCGAGATTCGTAAGCACCAGTGTAAGCGGTCGTTCCTCCGTCAGGGGAAAGCTTCCCAGGCTTATGTCAAAAGACCGAAGCTCCGTCTCCACTGTCCTCTTAACCACTTTTTCCTCACAGGACAAAACATCTGTCAAATTGATCAGCATAGTTCTCTCCTAATGCACACTAGGCTATTATAACTACCCAGCAGTGGTTTGTCAAGTAATTTTCACTTACAACGGAAAATTATTTCTAATAAATTATTTTACCAGACGCTGTGTCTCACGGGCGATAGCCAGCTCCTCGTTGGTCGGGTAAATCATTACCTTAACCTTGGAGTTCGGAGTGGAGATCATCTGCACCTTACCGCGGCAGTTATTTGCCTCGTCGTCGATCTCTACGCCCAGATATCCCAGGTACTCACAGATCTTCTTACGGCTCTCGATATCGTTCTCGCCTACGCCTGCTGTAAATGCGATAGCGTCTACGCCGTTCATGGCTGCTGTGTACGCGCCGATGTACTTCGCTACACGGTAGATGAATGCATCCAGAGCTACCTGTGCATGATGGTTGCCTTCCTCTGCTGCCTTTCCTACATCACGGAAATCGCTGGAGATGCCGTCGCTCATGCCAAGGATACCGGACTTCTTGTTCAGAATATTCAGAACCTCATTGACGTCCTTGCCCTCTTTGTTGCAGATGAACTGGATAACAGCCGGATCCACATCGCCGCTTCTGGTACCCATAATCAGACCCTCAAGTGGGGTAAGACCCATGGAGGTATCTACACACTTGCCGCCGATGGATGCGGAGATACTTGCTCCGTTGCCCAGATGACATACGATAACCTTGCCCTTTTCCGGGTCAAGCTCAGCGAACTTCAGAACCTCGCCGGATACGAACAGATGGCTGGTGCCATGGAAGCCGTAACGACGGATGCTGTATTTATCATAGTACTCATAGGGGATTGCATAGAGGTATGCCTTCTCCGGCATCTTCATACCGAATCCGGTATCCCATACTGCTACGTTCGGAGTTCCGGGCATAGCTGCCTCGCATGCCTCGATACCCATCAGGTTCGCCGGGTTATGCAGCGGTCCAAGGTCGAAGCACTCGCGGATTACGCGCTTTACGTCCTCGTCAACTACGATAGAATCGCTGTAAACCTTTCCGCCGTGCAGAACGCGGTGTCCGACTGCAGAGATCTCCTTGGTATCCTTGATTACACCGTACTCCGGATCTACCAGTGCCTGCATAACCAGCTTGATTGCTTCGGTATGTGCCGGCATAGCCTGCTCGATTACCATTTCCTTGCCGTTTGCCTTATGTGTCAGCTTGGAACCTTCGATTCCGATTCTCTCGCAGAGACCCTTTGCCATTACGGACTCATTCTCCATATCGATCAGCTGATATTTCAGAGAGGAGCTTCCGCAGTTGATTACTAAGATTTTCATAGCTATGTATTCTCCTTAATTCATATTTACTTCGCAGTGGCACTCATGAGCAAACTCACTCGTGCGCGGGCTTCGCCCTATGTCATCTGTCTAAAGCTCATCTGCTCATGCAGGCATGACATCTGAGTTTTCGCCATCTGACGCACTGCTCATTGCCTTCGCGATTATTTTACGATCTCACCAAATACTTCGCGTCCGCAAGCTGCTGCGTTGGACTCGTCGGTATCGATGTGCATAGCCAGAGCGTACTTCGGGCTTACACGAACAACTACATCGCCGAATACCAGACTTCTGCCCTCGGTATCAATCTTTACGGATACAACATCCTTATCCTTTACGCCGAGCTTTTCAGCATCTTCCGGAGTTGCATGGATATGACGCTTTGCTGCGATTACGCCTTCCTTCAGCTCAACCTCGCCTGCCGGTCCTACCAGCTTACATGCGCCGCTGCCTGCAACATCGCCGGACTCGCGGATCGGAGCGTCTACGCCGATGGAACGCGCGTCTGTCAGGGACAGCTCTACCTGTGTCTCCGGACGAACCGGTCCCAGGATGGAAGCCTTCATCTCTTTCTTGCTTCCTACGATGGTTACCTTCTCTTCGCAGGCAAACTGACCCGGCTGGGACAGATCCTTCTTCTTGGTCAGCTCATGGCCCTTACCGAACAGAGTCTCCAGATCCTCCTGTGTTACATGTACGTGACGTGCTGAGGTTTCAACAACAAATTTCATGATACATTCTCCTTTTCTTGTAAATAATTTATTACAGTTCTATGAGCCGACAAAAGCTGCCCTTCGCCGGCTCACAGTACATTTCACAATGTACACCATAATTCTATCTCCATTTTAGGTGCTTTCGCCATATTTTGCAAGCCCTGACAGGAAATAATTTGTACTTTTAAGGGTACAAGGCTACGATTTGCAGACGATACAGGAGAAAAACTTCTGCACGTCATGCTCGCATGTAAGGGCAGAAATTTTTCTCCTGTATCCTCCTGCAAAGCAGGAGCCCACACGTATGCGCGTGGGGTCTGCAAATTGTAGCAGTTTATCCATCCCCACTACCCTTCGATCTCAGCCACCAGAACACAGTTGGGCGTCTCAATGGAGATCGGTTTTCCCTTGGCCGTAAAATAGTTTTTGTCATAATGCACCTCAAAGGTGGTGATGGTATTGCTCTCATGGTTCAGCGACATGATGTGCTTATTATCCGGGAAGAAATCAATGGCCTTCGGGTAATCCCCGCTAATCGGCAGAATACAGATTTTCTCCAGCAGTCCGGTCTCTGTATCCACATGGAAAAGACCTGCCGTATTGTCCCCGGCATTGGTGCACAGGAGCTTCGTATCATCTCTGGAGAACCGCAGGGCGCAGGCCGCGCTGGTGGCGGAATGGTAATCATTCAGCGTGGAAACCTTCTGAATCTCCTCAAATACCGGGTTCTTTCCGCTTCCGTCGTACCTGTAAACCGTAATATAATTCTTCAGTTCACTGATCACATAGGCAAATTTTCCGCTTCTGCTGAATTTGAGAATCCGGGGCGCAGACTCCAGCTCACAGAACAGCAGATCCAGAAGCTCGATTTTACCGGTCCGGTGATCAAATTTATAGATTTTGATCTGGTCGGTTCCCAGATCCACCGCGCAGAGATACTTTCCGTCCGGCGTCAGGTTCACGCAGTTTACATGGGGGCGGAAATTCCGCTCGGCCACGCTGCCCAGACCCTTATGGAATACCTCGTCAGTCATTTCTCCCACTGTACCGTCCTCATTGAGACGCATGACTGTCACCTTGCCGTCATGCCAGCCTGCCACGAACAGGTATCTGTCATCCTTATCAGTGGACAGATAACAGCCGCGCATGCCTTCGATGCTGGCGCAATTTAACGGAACCAGATCCCCGTCCGGCTGCACCGTAAAGGATCTCACGCCCTCGTCGGCGATGGAATACAGGAATTTTCCGTTGTGGGACATTTTGATATAAGAAGGATTGTTAATCGGGATAACCTTGCGCTCCTTCATGGTACCATTTTCCACGTCCAGATCAAAAAGATGAATCCCCACACTGTTGCCATGGGTATAAGTTCCCACATAAGCTACGTATTTTTTCTTATCCATAGTATGTCCTCCTTCTGCTTAGCGCTGACCAAGGTACGCCTTGAAAATATCCAGTGTCTTCTCCAGTTCGTCCTCTGTCATGGCTGCGGACAGGAACATAGCCTCAAACTGGGACGGCGCCAGATAAATGCCGTTCTGTATCATATAAGAGAAATACTCCCCGAATTTTGCCGTATCCGAGGTCTTTGCCTCCGCATAATTAGTCACCGGGCCGTCGGTAAAGAAGATACTTCCCAGAGAGCCGATATGGTTCACCACCCAGGGCTTGCCTGCCTCACGCACTGCCTCCTGCATACCCTCAAAGAATACATCCGCCTTATGGTTCAGTTCCTCGTAGAATTCCGGCGTCTCCTGTAAAAGCTTTAACTGAGCCAGTCCGGCCGCCATGGCCACCGGGTTGCCGCTTAAGGTTCCCGCCTGGTAAACCGGGCCGCTGGGAGCGATAAGCTTCATCACGTCTTTTCTGCCGCCGTAAGCGCCCACCGGCATACCGCCGCCGATGATCTTACCAAAGGTGGTCAGATCCGGCTCAATGTCAAAATACCCCTGGGCACCGGAGAGGCTCAGGCGGAAGCCTGTAATAACTTCATCGAAAATGAGCAGGCTTCCGTTCTCATTACAGAGTCTGCGAAGCCCCTGAAGGAAGCCCTTCTTCGGAAGCACCACGCCCATATTGGCCGCCACCGGCTCTACGATGACTGCCGCTACCTCGCCCTTGAACTGGTCGAAAATGGCCTGTACGCTGTCCAGATCGTTGTATACTGCCGTCAGTGTATCCTGGGTACAGCCTGCCGGAACACCCGCACTGTCCGGAATTCCCGCGGTCATGACGCCGGATCCTGCCTTTACCAGCATGGCGTCGCTGTGGCCGTGATAGCAGCCCGCGAATTTAATAATCTTATTGCGGCCGGTGAAACCTCTGGCCGCGCGGATAGCACTCATAACAGCCTCGGTACCGGAGTTTACCATACGAACCATTTCTATAGAAGGAACGATGCTGCAGATCAGCTCTGCCATCTCCACCTCCCGCTCGGTGGCCGCACCGAAGCTCAAGCCCTCCCGGCAGGCCTCCAGCACATCCGCCAATACCTTCGGATGATTGTGACCCAGGATCATAGGACCCCAGGATCCTACAAAGTCCAGATAGGTCTGACCGTCTGTGTCTGTCATATACGCGCCCTTTGCCGACGCGATAAACCGGGGCGTCTCACCGACAGAGCCAAAAGCCCGCACCGGCGAGTTTACGCCGCCGGGGATATGTTCTACTGCTTCTGCAAAAAGCATTTCTGATTTGTTCATTAGCCAATTCTCCCTTCGTCCATAAAGCCAGCGATCTCTTTCGCGAAATAGGTCAGGTACAGGTCTACGCCTGCCCGGTACGCGCTGGCCGCGGTCTCGCAGATGATGGAAGCCTCATCGATATAGCCGAGAGACGCGCCCGCCTTGATCATGGCGTACTCGCCGCTGACGCTGTAGGCTGCCACCGGAAGAACGATATTTTCCTTCACCTCGGCAATGACGTCCAGATAGCTCATGGCCGGTTTTACCATGATGATATCCGCTCCCTCTTCCACGTCAAGAAGGGCCTCTTTGACGCCCTCCCGGCGGTTGTGGTAATCCATCTGATAGGACTTACGGTCGCCAAAGGCCGGAGCACTGCCTGCCGCGTCGCGGAAAGGTCCGTAAAACGCAGATGCGTACTTCACCGCGTAGGACATAATCGGTGTTTCCACATAGCCACTGCTGTCCAGGATAGAGCGGATGGCTGCCACACGGCCATCCATCATATCAGAAGGCGCTACCATATCCGCACCGGCCTGCACCTGGGACAGGGCAATCTTCGCCAGATAGTCCAGAGTCTTATCATTATCTACATATTCGCCATGGAGAATACCGCAGTGGCCATGGGATGTGTACTCGCACATGCAGACGTCGCCAATGCAGTACAAATCCGGGAACTGCTTCTTCGCTTCCCGGAACGCCTTCTGCACGATGCCATTTTCATCGTAAGCGCCGCTTCCGCAAGCATCCTTGTGATCGGGAATACCAAAAAACATGACGCTGCCCACGCCCGTTTTCACAAGTTCCTCCAGTGCGTAGGGAAGCTGGTCGATACTGTAACGGTACTGACCCGGCATGGTAGGAATCTCCTCTTTGATTCCGGTTCCTTCTTTTACAAACATCGGGTAAATCAGGGAACTCTTGTCCATCCTGGTCTCCCGCACCATTTTCCGTAAGTTGACGCCGTTCCGAAGGCGGCGCGGTCTGATGTTCATATCCATAATCTCAACTCCTCTTTTCGGTATCTTTTTCTCTCCTAGCAGTATACCATATTCTCTCAAAAATAGATCATCTTTTTCATATTTCTGCCAGACACTTCCGAATGCGTTCAGTGGCTTCCCTGGCCAGCCGGTGATCCGTCCCGCCCGCCGTAACGCCTGCGGTGACGCCGCCGCCTTCCGCGATGCCCGGAAAATAAAAATCGCAGCGTGTCCGATCGTCGGAACAATTGACCGGAATGCCGCGCGCCCGACAGGCGCGAAAGACCGCTTTGTTGACCGCCCCGTCATCCACCGCCGCCAATACAAACAGGCTTCCATCCAGAAAGCTCTCCGCTTCCGGACTCCAGCGTTCCTGCTGCCAATGAAGCCGGCCTTCTTTTGCAAGCTTCCGGATTTTCACGGACGCCTCCGGCGCAATGACGGTAATTTGAGCTTCAAAGGAAAGCAGCGTCTGAATCCGCCGCTCCGCAATACGACCTGCGCCCACCACAACGATTTTTTTCTGTTCCAGATCCACAAACAGTGGAAAATATCGACTCATACTCTATCCTCCCCGGTGTTCTGTCAGTATCATAACATACCCGGGCTTTTTTGTGAACCGTCACCTACAGAATCTGCCACCGGCAGCTCCTTACGGATACTTCGTAACAAAAAGCACTGCCTTGATTTTTACCAAAGCAGTGCTTTTTCTTCACATTCTTCCTCTTTCTACTCCTTCAGCCGCAACCGCAGGAACCGTTTTTTCAACTGTGTCAGATTCAACGGGAACAGCGGATAGATATAACTTTTTCCGGCCACGGTCTTATTGCCGACGATAGCAGCTGCGGTCAGGATTAATCCGGCGATAAAGCCCCAGAGATTGAATGTCGAAGTCAATATCAGTAAAATCAGCCGCATGAATTTCAGGGCGTAACCCAGTTCATAGCTGGACTGGGTATAGTTGGCGATGGCTACAAAGGCCATATACATCATGATTTCCGCGTTGAACCAACCGGAATCCACCGTAAACTGACCCAGAACGATGCCGGCCACCACGCTTAGGGGCGTGCTCAGCATACTGGGCGTATTGATGGCGGCCAGCCGCAGGCCGTCGATGGCCAGCTCCAGCATCAGAAATTGCCAGACCACCGGCACGTGGACCGTGTCCTTGATGACGATAAAAGCCAGCCAGTCCGGAATCCAGCCCGGGTTCTGATACAGGAGCAGAAAGGTCGGCGTCAGAAGCAGGGTAATAATGGCAATAAGAAAGCGGGACAGCCGAAGATAGGAGCCCGTCACCGGGGGAAAGTAATAATCGTCCGCCTCCTCAATGATATCAAAGATCGATGTGGGAATAATCATGGCCTGAGGCGAATTGTCTACCAGGATCACGATATTTCCCTCCAGGATAGCCGCTGAGGCTGAGTCCGGGCGCTCGGTGAATTTGAATTTTGGAAATGGGTTATACCATTTCCGCTCGTAGATGCACTCGGCCAGACTCTCCTGGTTCATGGTCAGGGCATCTACCCGGATCGCGCTGATTCTTCCTTTCAGCTCCCGTAAGAGCCGCCGGTCCACCCGCTCGGACATATAGCAGAGAACGATGTCCGTTTCGGATGTTTTTCCCGCCGTCATCATTTCCATGGACAGATGAGGGCTCCGGATTCGTCTTCGAATCAGGGCTGTGTTGAAGACCAGGGTTTCCACAAAGCCGTCTTTTGACCCCCGGAGGGCCTTGTCCTTGGATGGCTCGTCCACGCTCCGCATGGGATAAGAACGACAGTCCAGGCCGATACAGGCGTCATAACCGTCAATGAAGAGACAGGTGACGCCGGACAGCAGGTTTTTCAGAATCTCGTCCAGTTCCTCCATGGCGGAAACTTCCACATAGGGAACCACATGATCGGCCATCTGCTGCGCAGTCATGGGCAGTTCCTCTGGTTTTAACTTGTAAAAAAATTCCAGTAGCTTTTCCATAACGGATTCTTCCAGGAAGCCGTCGATAAAGTAGATGCAGGCGTCCCGGCCACCGGTCCGGATGCCTTTCCGGATGATATCGAAATTGATATCCAGGTTCAGGATGTCGTCCAGACGGGATGTATTTTCTTTTAATCTGACAGACAGTTTTTCACTCATGTTAGTACCTCCGTATTGCTGCCACCCACAGCATATGGCACAAAGCATTTCCGCGCGGTCAGGCATTTTTCTACATATAGTATCCCTCTATTTTCCAAAACTATGCTTTTATGCCAGATGTTTTCGTGCTATAATCTTTCTGGTACCAGAGATTTATATGAGGAGTTTTGATCATGGAAAAGAAAATTTTATTTGTGGATCTGGACGGAACCCTGTTGGACGACAACAAGAATATTACCCCAGAGAATCTGGCGGCCATTCAGAAGGCTACCGAAGCAGGTCACGCCGTAGTAGTCACCACGGGCCGCCCATTGTACAGCACCATCTTTCAGCTAGAGAAGCTGCACATGGACAAGCCCGGCTGCTATGCCATCACTTCCAACGGCGCGTTGATTTATGACGCCCATACGAAGAAAATCATCTTCCAGACCGGCGTGGATAAGAATTGTATCCGGGAAGCCTTCGACGAGGCTTACAAGTTCGGCCTGCATCCCCAGACCTATTCCGATCACGGCGTTCTCTGCGAGCGTGAAGACCCGGAGATTCAGTACTATGCCAAATCTACCATGGTAAACTATGAGGTTCTGGATGACGTAACCAAGGTCATTACCCGGGATCCCATCAAGATGCTGTTCATCGACCTGCATGACCGCGCTAACCTTGAGAAATTCCGTGAGCACATGGAGTCCTGGAGCAAGGAACACCACATTGATATGTTCTTCTCCTGCGACATATATCTGGAATTTCTTCCCGAGGGCATCAATAAGGGCAGCGGCATCCGCTGGCTCTGCAACTACCTGAATGTGCCTCTCGACAATACCCTGGCCGCAGGCGACGCGGAAAATGACATCACCATGCTGCAGGCGGTTAAGACCCCCTGTGTCATGAAGAATGCCCGTCCGGAGATGTACGCTTACGGCGTCTACATTACCGAGCACGACAACAATCATTCCGGAATTGCGGAAATTATTCAGAAATTCATGCTTGCTTAAGCTGTTTCACGGAATGAGATAAAATATACTTCGCAAATTTTATGCGATAATATTTTTCATGTAACAGGGGATTCCATAGGAATTTCCTGTTACATGAAAAAGCTCCGGCAGAACTGTTCTTTTCAGTCCCGCCGGAGCTTCTGCGTCATCCTGTTTTATTCTGCCTTTGTATAGCCGCCTGCTTCCAGTGCTTCTCCTGTCTTTTCCAGAGAAATGCCGTTTGTACCGCCATCTACCTGAAGCAATCCCTGCTCAGCGAGCTTAGATACCGCATCGCCTGTGGTATCAATGGTGATAGCAATGGTATACACACCGTCCGCCGCGCTTCCGGTGCATTCCACGCCATCTACGGCCTGATAGGATTCCACCAGAGAATCATAGGCTTCCGTCATCAGGGTCTGAGTATCGTCGTCAAAGCCTGTCATGTCCAGCGCGATGGTCTCCTCCATCTTCTGAACTTTGTCGCCTTTGGCGTTCAGTGTCATGGTGTCGGTCATCTTCAGACCTTCGTTGTCCTGCTCCATTGTATAAGTTACACTCTGCGCTTTCCCGCCACAGGCTGCCAGAGATACGGCCATCACAAGCGTCATTGTAAGTGCTGTCAGTTTTTTCATGTTATACGCTCCTCTCGTCCTTTTTTATTCTTAATTTTATCCGGGAAATCCGCTTCCGTTACTGTTCTCTGCGTTCTCAGGAATACGCTTCCTACTCCACCGGTTCCTCCGGAATGAACACCCGGCGGTTCACCGCATGTTCATCGACCCCGGCCTTCTCCTTTGCCTCTTCCGCAAAGTAATCCTGCGAGCTCAAAGGCGCTTTGCCACGGCGGTTGATCTTTTCATAGGTATCGTCGGGCTGCAGCACATGAGCCTTCACATTATCTTTTAACTCGATATCCAGGATGTGAATGACCTCCTCCTTCAGTTCCTCCCGCTCAATGGGGAACATGATTTCCACACGTTTCTCCAGATTTCGCGGCATCCAGTCGGCGCTGGCGCAGAAGACCTCCTCCTGACCATTGTTGTAGAAATAGAAAATTCGGCTATGCTCCAAGAAGTTGCCCACAATGGAACGCACGCGGATATTCTCGCTGATACCGGGAATCCCCACCTTCAGACAACAGATACCCCGGACAACCAAGTCAATCTGTACGCCTGCTGCGGACGCTTCGTAAAGCGCCATGATCACATCCCGGTCACAGAGGGAATTCATTTTCGCGATAATCCGTCCTTCTCCTCCGTTTCTGGCATGCTCGGTTTCCCGTCCAATCAGACTCAGAAACCGATCCTTCAGCCACAGCGGCGCCAGTGACAGCTTATTCCAGCCCTCCGGCTCCGAATAACCGGAAAGCATATTGAAAACTGCCGTAGCATCCTCTCCAATGGGCGCGGAGCAGGTCAGAAGTCCGATATCGGTATACAGCTTTGCCGTAGAATCGTTGTAGTTACCGGTACCCAGATGAACATAACGGCGGATGCCGTCCTCTTCTCTTCGTACCACCAGGGTGATCTTACTGTGGGTTTTCAGACCCACCAGACCATAGATTACATGAGCGCCCGCCTTCTCCAGCATCTTCGCCCAGATGATATTGTTCTCCTCATCGAAACGGGCCTTCAGCTCCACCAGAACCGAAACCTGCTTGCCGTTCTCTGCCGCCTGGGCCAGAGCTGCGATGATCGGAGAATTACCGCTGACACGGTACAGTGTCTGCTTGATAGCCAGTACCTTCGGATCGTTGGCCGCGTCCTTTACAAACTTCACCACCGGATCAAAGGTCTGGTACGGATGATGCAGAAGGATATCGCCCTTTCTGATCTCATCAAAAATATTACAGTCCGCGGGCAGCTCCTTCACCGGTGCAGGCACATGCTTCGGAAGCTTTAAATTATCAAAGCCCTCCATGCCATACATCTTCATCAGGAAGGTCAGATCCAGCGGTCCGTTGATTTTATACAGGGCCTGCTCTTTGATATCCAGCTCCTTTGACAGAATCTTCAAAAGACGCTTATCAATTTTCTCTTCCACCTCCAGGCGAATCGCCTCGCCCCACTGACGCTTTTTCAACTGCTTCTGAATTTCCTTCAGCAGATCCGCCGCCTCGTCCTCGTCGATGGTCAGGTCAGCATTTCGCATAACACGATAGGGAGAGGCGCTGACGATATCATACTTCAGGAACAACTGCTGCATATTCCGCTCGATAATTTCTTCCAGTAGAATCACATTTTTTATGCCGTCCTCACTGTCAGGCAGACGCACAATACGGGGCAGCACCGACGGAACCTGCACCGTGGCGAACTCCAGTTCGGCGTTCTTCTCGCCCTTTTTCTGAAGCAGCGCACCGATATTCAGGGTCTTATTGCGAATCAGCGGGAAAGGTCTGGAAGAATCCACCGCCATGGGAGTCAGCACCGGATAGACATTGTCCCGAAAATAGCGATCCACATAGCGAGCTTCCTCTTTGGTCAGGGCCTCATGCTCCTGAATTACATGGAGACCATTCTGCTTAAGCGCCGGCAAAAGAGAGCGGGAATAAGTGGAATACTGGAGAGCCACCAGCCCTCTTACCTCCTTCGTAATCTCCTCGATCTGCTCCTCCGGCGTCATACCAGCAATATCCTTCTTGGTATAGCCCGCATGAACCATATCTTTCAGGGAAGCCACACGAATCATAAAGAACTCATCCAGATTGGACGCGGTAATGCTTAAAAATTTCAGCCGTTCAAACAATGGAATCGTTTTGTCTCGCGCCTCGCTGAGCACACGCTCATTGAACGCCAGCCAGGACAGCTCCCGGTTTCTGTAGTACTCATGTCTGGTAAATTCTTTCTTATCCATGCTCTCTTATACCTGCCTTTTCTGCCGGATAACGGGCTTTATACTGAAAATAGTCTCAAAGAAATCCGCTTTGTGGGAGAAGAGTCCCTGCTCCAATGTGATGTCCTCTACCGTATCCACCACCACCAAGAGCTCCCGCTCCTTTAAAGTAACGCGGACATTCTTAAACTTCTGCTTATGGCTGCGATCCATGGAATTAGCCACACGAAGAATGGCACTCAGCTTCGCCGTCAGCAGATAATCGTTGCGATCCAGGCTGCTGCCCATGGAAAATTCCTCGAAGGATACAAACTCCTCCGTATCGAACCGGATAGCGTTGGCAATAATCTCCCGTTCCCGATGGGACAGACCGATAATCTCCGTGGACATAACGATCTGGTAGGAGCATTCCGCCGTATGGGTCATACTGATGTATTTACCACAGTCATGAAGCCAGACCGCAATCTGCAAAAGCAGGCGCTCTCTCTTCTCCATACCGTGAATCCGCTTCATTTTGTCGAAGATGGTGAGAGCCAGATATTCCGTTCCCTGAAGATGGGTTTTATTACTCTGATAGCGCTTGGCAATGTTCTTGGCTGCCTCGATGATATCGTTTTCAAAATTATGGCTGGGCTTAAAGATCCGTTTGCGCTCCGCGTAATCGTAAGCCAGACCGTCCCGGATATTCAGGCCCGGTACCCAGATGAATTCTGCTCCGGTCTCTTCAATCAGCTTCCGGTAAATAATAAGCGCCGGCAGTACCAGAGACATGTTCTCAGCCATACCGCCCAGTCGCTCCATGGCTTTCTCCCGGGAACCGTCCGCAAGAATCTTTTCGTACAGATTCAGATATTCCTCGCGGGTAAAGGATACACTCTTCGCCTTACCGCCCCTGTCTACCAGCTGATTGATATAATCGCCTACCAGAATCATATGCTTAATTTCATGTTCCTTCAGATATAACCGCTTATAGCTTTTCAACTCGTTGTTGATCATTTCCTCAATGATCTCTCCGAAATGGGTGGTGCGGTTCTCCACCTCCGCCAGGCGCTCCCGGATACGCATGGTTCCGAGACGCAGATTCTGAGTAGACACAAGGGCGTCCTTATCGAACAGGGAAATCTGGATGCTGCCACCGCCCACATCGACAATGGCGGTTCCCTTCTGAATGATTTTCTGAAAGGATTCCTCATTGGACGCAATGGATTTGTAGCCCAGAAACCGGTGCTCGGAATTGCTTAAGACCTCCACCTCAAGACCCGTCCGTACACGAATCTTATCAAGAATCAGAAGGCAGTTCCGCGTCTCGCGAATGGCACTGGTGGCGCAGGCCCGGTAGTCGTCTACCTGATATTCCTTCATGATGCGGGTAAAATCCTCCAGCACCTCGCACAGCTCCTCCAGCATCTCATTGCTGATCTCCTTCTGGTTATAGGCGTCCTTGCCCAGCTCCAGTCCGTAACGGATATCGTCGATTTCCTTCATGCCATTCTTCTGAGACAGCTCCAGAATCTTCATCCCCACTTCGTAAGAGCCGATCTCAATGGACGCAAATGTGACAATCTGCATAATCTCTACGCCTTTCCTGTACTTCCGTGTCCGCCCCGGTCCGCATGACCGAGGATTTCTGTCTCCTCAAATACCAGCTCCGGCTGATGCTCCATAATCCGGAACTGACAGATCCGGTCATTGACGTGAATCCTTGTATCCCGCATGGCGAGGACCGGCATAAACCACTGGTCGTTGTCACCGCAGTAGGTCTCGTCAATGACACCCATATGATTCGTCTGAATCACGCCGAAATTTTTATAGGTGCTGCTGCGGGGTACCACATGGGCCTCGTAGCCTTTTGGAAGCTCCATGGCAATCCCTAAGGGAATCAGCTTAAATTCTCCCTTTTTCAAAGTCACATCCTCTGCGCTTCTTAGATCCACCCAGTCGGATTTGCCGCCGATGTAAGCCAGCTTCTCGATTTTATCGGTAAAATATTTAATTTTAATGGTCTTGGTCATTTCCGTCTGTCTCCTCAAGTCCTTTTTTCAGAAGCACCAGAGCAGCCTGCACGGTACTCTCCCGTACTTCGCTCCGATCGCCTTCAAAATGGTGCTCTTCCACATACATCTGTCCCCGTACAGATACGCCGATATATACAAGGCCCACCGGCTTCTCTTCCGTTCCGCCGTCCGGCCCTGCGATACCAGTCGTAGCGATTGCAGCGTCCGCGCCACTTGCCAGAATAGCGCCCTTGGCCATTTCCCGGGCGGTTTTTTCGCTGACTGCCCCAAATTCCTTCAGAGTTGTCTTCTTTACATTCAGAAGCTTTCTCTTTGCCTTATTGGAATAGGTGATGAAGCCCTGCTTAAATACCTCGGATACGCCCGGCACATCCACCAGACGCGCAGCCACCAGGCCTCCCGTACAGGACTCTGCCGTGGTCACGGTCAGCTCATCCATTTTTAAAAGCTCTACTACTTCCTCTGCAAGTGTCTTCTTCTGCTGCTCTCCCATTTTAAATATCTCCTTCCAGAAGTATTCCTTTGTTCTTTGCCAGATAATCAATCAGTGACACAACGGTCAGAATCAGCGCAATCCAGGTAATAATGGTCTCGATGGTGGTAAATACCCCTCCCAGATCGAGAATCAGGAGAATGATCATCAGCATCTGGAAGGTCGTCTTAAACTTTCCCCAGTAGCTTGCTGCGATAACAACTCCATTATCCGATGCAATCAGACGGAAACCGCTGATAATGAACTCTCTTGAAATAATTACAATGACCATCCAGGCTGCCAGTCGGTTCATTTCCACCAGACAAATCATGGCCGAGCAGACTAAAAGCTTATCTGCCAGCGGATCCATGAATTTTCCGAAATTGGTGACCAGGTTATACTTTCTCGCAATCTTACCGTCCAGAAGGTCAGTCAGACTTGCCACGATAAAAATTCCGACTGCAATGTACTTGGAATAAGCGCCGCCCAGATCGGTCAACATAAATACAACAAAAAACGGGATCATCAATACACGAAGTGTGGTTAATTTATTGGGTAAATTCATTCTGCTAATTCTCCTATCAAATCATAATCTACGGCTCCGGTAACGCGCACCTTCGCAAAATCGCCGCTCATCAGGGTCTCGTCCGTATTCAGGAACAGATAACCGTCTACACCCGGCGCATCCTTATAGGTACGGCACACATAAGCGTTCTCATCAGCCACCTGGCCCTCTACCATAACCTCCAGAATCCGGTCTGTCATGGCGTCCGCCTTGTCAAAGGCAATCTCCTGCTGCAGCTCCATAAGCTCGGCTCTCCGATCCTCCTTCACTTCCTCCGGAATCTGATCGGGCATGCCTGCCGCCGGGGTATCCTCCTCCGGAGAATAGGTAAAGACGCCTAACCGGTCAAACTCGCAGTCATCCACGAAACGCATCAGCTCCTCATGGTCTTCCCGGGTCTCTCCCGGGAATCCGGTAATCAACGTAGTACGCAGACAGATATCCGGGATCTCTTCCCTGAGCCGTCCAATGATATGACGCAAATCTGCCCGGGTAGTTCTTCTTCCCATACGCTTCAGAATCCGGTCGGACGCATGCTGAATGGGAAGATCCAGATAATGACAGATCTTTGGCTCATCCCTCATAACCTGAATCAGTTCTTCCGTAATCTCCTCCGGATAACAGTACAGCACACGAATCCACTGAATGCCGCCAATTTCAGCCAGCTTCTTTAAAAGCTCCGGCAGCTTCTTCTCGCCGTAAATATCTTTTCCGTAAAGAGTCGTCTCCTGGGCCACCAGAATCAGTTCTTTGACGCCGCCCTCCGCCAGCTCCCGTGCCTCCTTTAAAAGCTGCTCCATGGGAACGCTGCGGTAGTTGCCGCGCACCTTCGGGATGATGCAGTAGGTACAGTGCTTATCGCAGCCCTCTGCAATCTTCAGGTAAGCATAGTGGCCGCCGGTGGTCAGGGCTCTTGCACCCTCCTGTTCCGGTACCAGACGGTCAATGTCCTCAAAATGAAGCTCCTTCTGACCCTCCAGCACCTTCTCTACGGTTTCCACGATGGCGTCGTAGGTGGTGGTTCCCAGAACCGCGTCTACCTCCGGAATCTCGTCTACGATTTCCTGCTTGTAACGCTGAGCCAGACAGCCGGCCACAATCAGGGCCTTACAGCTGCCGGATTTGCGGTACTCCGCCATCTCCAGAATCGTGTTGATGCTTTCTTCCTTGGCGTCATTGATAAAGCAGCAGGTATTGATGACAATTACATCTGCCTCTGTCTCATCGTCGGTGAAGGAAAAGCCTTTTTTACCCAGAAGACCAATCATCACCTCAGAATCCACAAGATTTTTATCACAGCCAAGGGATACAAATAAAATTTTCATAAATCATTCTCTTTCATTATATTTATTATTTCTCACACTGCAAGAATATTGCAGCACAATTAACAAAAGCTTTACATTGCACGCCGACTAAGATACCTTTTCCCGCCGGGGCAGCTGCGCCAGCACAATTGCCGCGAACATCAGTACGCATCCAAGCGCCTCGCGACCGCTCAGGGTCTGATGCAAAATCAAAAGTCCCGCCAGCACAGATACCACTGACTCCAGGCTCATAATCAGGGAGGCCACCGTCGGGTTCAGACCCTTCTGGCCCACGATCTGCAGGGTGTAGCCCACGCCGCTGGACAGAAGTCCCGCATAGAGAATGGACTGCCACGCCATCAGGATATCTGAGATATCCGGCTGCTCCAGCACCAGCATTCCGATACCTGCCACGATGCCGCAGACAAAGAACTGAATGCAGGACATTTTCACGCCGTCCACATAGGGCGTAAAATGATCAATGATCAGAATATGCGTTGCAAACAGAAACGCGCAGATAAACACCAGAATATCTCCGGTTCCAATCCGCAGGGTCTCCGTAATACAGAGGCAGTAAAGACCGCCCACGGCCAGAATTACGCCAATCCACACATTGATCCCGCAGCGCTTTCCAAAAAATATCCCCGCAATGGGCACCAGCACGATGTAGCAGGCCGTGATAAAACCGGCCTTTCCCACGGTCGTAAACAGGATACCGTACTGCTGAAAGGCGCTGGCAAAGCAGAGGGCCAGGCCGCAGAGAATACCGCCCCTTATCAGGACCTTCCGATTCTCCGGCTTCTTCTCCTCCAGCCGCGCTTCCTCACTCTTCTGACGGTCCATAAAGGCGATCACCGGCAGAAGTGCCGCCCCGCCGATAAAGGAGCGGGCACATAAAAAGGTAAAGGGACCCACATAATCCATGCCGACGCTCTGCGCCACAAAAGCGGTTCCCCAGATCACTGCTGTCAGAAGCAACAGCAGTGAATGCTGAATCTGTGTCTTGTTCATCTTATCTTATCCTTCGTCAAAGCGCAGGGTGGACAGAATCATCTGCTCCGCCTGCCCGATTTTTTCATAATCTCCTACCGTGCAGTCCATCTGGACCGTATACAGGATATCATTATAGCGGAAAATATAAACGTCGCAGGTACGCTCCGTGTCCGCCGTCCCTTCCGCATAGCTGACCCATACAGCCGGGTATTCCCCCTCGCCCACGGTCACATCCTCCACGGTACACTCCTCATCACTTTCCAGTACCACCTGGTCTGCAGCATCCTCGGTGGAAGCCGCATCGGAGCGTTCCACCCGGACAAAGGCCGGAACGCCCTCCTCCAGCGCCTGAAAGGTCAGGCTGTCAGCTGATGCTTCCACCGAAAAGGTTTCCGCGTCGTAAGCCAGGGAGAAATCCCCGATGCCCCGGACTCTTGTATACAGAACTGTCTTCGGCTCCTCGCCTTCCATCACCGTTACTTCTTCCTGTCCCAGCACGGTTCCCGGCGCGGTCTCAAGGCCTAATTCAGCCTCCTTTTCTTCTTCTGTCTGGCTGATCTTCGGCTGTTCTACAACCTCCACATGCGGCACGGAAACCTCCGCGTCCTTTTTTCCACAGGCCGAAAGCCCCATCGCTGCCAGGACGCAGAGTGTCAAAAACTTCACCTTACGCAAGCAGCTCACCCACTAACTTATTGACCAGAGAACCGTCTGCCTTGCCCTTTACCTTCGGCATCAGCTCCTTCATGATCTTGCCCTTGTCCCTGCCGGTGGGGTTCTCGATACCAAGACCCGCAATAACCTCCCGGATCACGGCACGGATAGCGTCCTCGCTCATTTCCTCCGGTGCGAACTCGGAAAGAACAGCCAGACGGGCCTTACACTGGTCAATGATATCGGTGCGGTCTGCGGGAGCCAGATCCATGGTCTCCTTAGTCTGCTTGATCTCCTTCTTTACCACCTCGAACTCTTCCTCCGGAGTCAGGTCCGCACGCTTGTCAATGGCTTTATTCTTCAGTGCGGCAAGCAGCATGGACAGGGTTTCTTTTCTGTCTTTGTCCTTGTTCTTCATGGCCTTTACCATCTCGGCACGAATTTCATCAATTTTGCTCATTTCAATTTCCTCCTCGTTAAATATCTGTATCTGTACAAGCTCCATGATACAAAATAGGCGCAGATACGCTATTTACCATTGTAAGCGTATCCCGCCCATTTTTCAAGCCCAACTATCAAAAATCATCCTTGCTTAAATTCCACATGATTCCCATCCGTAAGACAGACCACATTTCCATTGCTGGTCAGATAGACGTCGGTGCCCAGCCAGTTCAGGGTCCGCTTTATCTTGCCGGAGATCCACCATTCATTTCTGCAGGTGACCACTGCGGCAACCGGCCTTACCGCTTCCAGAAAGGCAATCGTGTTCTTTTCCTTGATGCCATGATGGGGCATCTTCAGAACTGTATGATGCAGGTTCAGATCCGTCCGCTCCATCAGCTCGGTCAGGCGCTCCTGCTCGCTGTCTCCGGTGAAGAGAAAGCTCTGGGTGCCATAGCGCAGACTGAGCACCAGCGACAGGTCGTTGTCATTTCCATCATAATCCTTCTCTTCCGGCGGATAGATGATAAAGGACGCCTTGCCCAGGCTGCGGCGTTCCACATCAGTGATGCGCATGGCTGTGATCCTATTACGGACAAGCGCCTCCCGATACTCCCGGAACTGCTTTTTCTCCACCGTATAATCCGGCTCCAGCACCCTCTTTACGTGCATAGCGTCCAGGATCTTGTCCGCACCGCCCACATGATCCTTGTCAAAATGGGTGATAATCAGGTAATCCAGGGTATCGATGCCGCGCTCCGCAAAATAATCCAGCAGCACATCCGCCTGGTCGTCGAAGCTTGTATCAATGAGCATCCGGTAGCCGGACTGTTCCACCAGAATCGCGTCGCTCTTGCCCACATCGAAGAAAGTGACCTGCAGCTCGTCAGCCGACAGCTCCGATTCCGCCGCTTTTCCATTTCCGTCTGGTC